>CAYQTZ010000006.1:0-23108 GCA_964420565.1 uncultured Hyphomicrobiales bacterium | reverse complement strand
GTGGGATCGTTTTTATTGCAATTTTTCACAATATTTATACCCCATCACACAGTCTCGTAAGGGAGGATCGGGGAGGGATCAGTTTTTGGACTTTTGCATTGGTCATACTAATAGATTTCATTAATGAATTAAAGCCCATTAATTCATAATTATACAACCCCTGAATAATATTGATAGTGGCTATGTACTAATAAATAACAATAATAGTGAAATAAATTATTTTGACTTGAATTTATCTTCCTCATTCCAGAACAGGAAATTGAATGATGTCATCGAGCCGTAGCACTTTGTAATATAACTCTGAAATTTAATCTTTTCGCTTTCCGATAATGTCGGGCTGGAGTTAACTTGTTGCTCCAGTACGCGGAGATTATTTCTCACTAAAACAATTTTGTGCATTAATTTATCAATGGGTATTTCGTGGTCTCGTACATTTGAATCTTTAGGGACGACGAAAACCGAAGACCCCTGCCATTTAGGAGCCAGATCGGCATTATGCATTGTGTCCATTTCCATTACTATTGCTCTGGCGAGCGACTTAATTTCTTTTTTTTCCATCATTTTGCATCAAATAATAATTAAACAAATAAGAATTATAGTGTCCAGTCACCTTTATCTGGATGGTGTAGATGATATTTATTATCACCAGGAGAAACCCATACTGTACGTGAAATATTCCCACCGATATCTTCTCCGAGTATCTTGATCTGATTTTTTAATAATGTAGCTTTTACTGACACTGCATTTCGCTGGCCAACACTAAAATAATCTCCGATGTCCACTGCGGTTTTTGCTCCACCGGCAATTTTGGCAAATACAGCGTTACTGTTGCAACCCATTCTCTGCATAGTTTCTAAAAGATGTTTGATAGCTGTGTCTGCGAAGTATCCAGGAATCTTTTTTGCCTTTTCGAGATCTGTTTTTGATGCCGGTAATACTACATGAGCTAAGGCAACTAATTTCCTCGAGGGGCAGAATAATCCAACGCCAACGCAGGAACCGAGTGCGAATATTTTCAGAAGCTTGCCGTCTTCTTTTGTTACTTCAGATGCTCCCATACCAAGAATTGACTGGTTCTTTTTAGCTTTGCGGTCTAATTCAGTAGAAGCAAGAGTATGCTTTTTGGCTGTAGCTTTAAATTGTGTTACGTCCTGAGCGGCAGCAATTTTAATTTTTGTCCATAGCTGTGATAGCAACCCCGGCAAAGCACGTGCTCCGCCTGTGGGTTTCGACAAAAAGTCAACTGCTCCAAGTTCGAAAGCCTGTTGCGTAAGGTTTGAGTCTTTTTGTGTTAATGCACTAAGCACTACTGTCGGTATTGGAGTGGATGGCATAAGTTTTTGTAAAAACTCTAATCCGTTCATTCTGGGCATTTCCATATCAAGAACTATCACGTCTGGCTTCAATCTTGGTATCTGGTTTAAAGCGATTTGCCCGTCTGTTGCTGTGCCTACTATTTCTATATTTGGGTCTTTCGATAATCCCTTTTGTAAAATGTCTAAGACCAATGCCTGGTCATCTACTATAAGTACTCTGATCTTCGATATTGCCATTTGCTACTCTGTCTTTTAAAATTTATTTTTTAAATTTATTAATATATAATATTCTAATCATATTTCAAATACTAATTTATCTAAAACTCATTTTTGAGAATTTTATTTTATTCTTTTAAAGCTCCTGCTGTTAATCCCTTAATGATCTGTTTTTGAAATGTCAAGAATAACACCAGAATTGGTAATGCTGAAATACCTGCTCCTGCCATTAGATGTCCCCAGTCTATTGATTGCTTACCCATATAAAACGCAAGTCCCACTGGTAAGGTCCTATACGCTTCGTCATTTGTGAATAAAAATGGGAAAAGAAATGAATTCCAGTTAGTAAGGAAGACGTATATTGCAAGCACTGTTAGTATTGGTTTGCTTAGTGGCATGACTATTCTAAAGATTATATACCACTCGCTGGCTCCGTCTATTCTGGCGGCATCTTCCATCTCTGATGGCAGTGATTTTATGTATTGTATAACAAGGAAAACCCCAAAAGGAGTTACTAACCAAGGTATAATAAGTGAGTAATATGTATTTATCCAGCCTATTTCCACCATCAATCTGTAAAGTGGTATCATTATTACATGAGGAGGAATTATTAACACTCCGAGTATTGTGGCGAAAAAAAAGGGTTTTGCCCAGATTCGTCTTCTCGCAAAGGCATATCCACTGAAAAGACAAAACAGTACGTTACCCGCTGTAACGCATAAACCCACAAATAGTGAATTAAAGAAATAGCGAGCAAAGGCATCTGAACGCAGCGCATCTGAATAATTATTGAGAGTGAAGGGGGAAACCAGAAGATCCCAGAACTTTGAATAGCTTTCAGGATAATTTTTTACTGACAATAGGAGCATCCAAAACATTGGGAATATCATCCCAAAGGCAATGATAATAAGGAATATATGCAGAATTATGTTTCCTGTTTTAATGCTCATTTAATTTTCTATATTATAATAAAAAAACTGCGACAAAGTTTCTCCGAGCATGTTTTCGATTTCTTTGTAAGTGCCAATATTTGGTCCGTTGAATAAAAAACTGAAGCAAAGCCGTTCGCCATCTAATGTATTGACATAACCTGAGAGGGCGCTTACGTTCCTGAGTGTACCTGTTTTTGCTCTAAGATTGTTTTCTGCAAGTCCTGTTGTCATTCTTTTTTCTAAAGTGCCGTCAATTCCAGCTATTGAGAGTGTTGATTCAAATTCGGTAGCAAACCCTGAGTTAGCTGCGATTCGAAGTATTTGTATCAATGCATCTGTTGTGCAAAGATTTCTTCTTGATAAACCGGACCCGTCATTTAGCACACATTCATCGCAATATATTTTGCATTTTTTTATAGCATTTTTAATTGCCTTTTGAGCAGATTCGCCAGTGTGTTCTGTCAAATTAGCAGAGCCGCCTATCATCTTGAATAATGTTTCTGCCAGATAGTTATCGCTTTTTTTGTTTATCGGCTTCAGCATTTCAACTAATGGTCTTTGGAATATAGAATAAAATATTGGTTTTTGGGTAGAGTCCATTTCTTTAATGGATTTAGTCCCAATTTTTCCTGAAACGGGTATGCCGCCGTAATTCAACCGGTCTTTCAGGCACCCGGCAACTGTTAAAGCAGGATTTAAAATGTGGTAACTGTAATAATATGTTCTGCCAGCATTTAGCGAGCCGCTTATTTTTATGTTCTGATATCCATCTTTTCCGAGTTTCGAAGAGATATATATCTTACCTGCAGCAGCAGATAAGGCGTAATCCCGTGGGTTGCCTCCACCATAATAAGATGGCGATACCTCTTGCGATTCTATTAATGCCGCCCTGTTATTATTTTGGTAATTATCTAAGCTGCCCCTATTGCTTTTTTTCCCTCCTCTAACTGTGGCGGTAATATTTAAGCGGAAAGCTTCAGAAGAAGGAATAGTTTGCACACTAACTTTTTCGCCGGAATAATCGCCGGCACGAACTAATATCTGAACTATATTTTTTTCGATACTAAGAGGTGTAATCGGAGGTAAATTTTCAACGTGGTCATAATCGCCAGCGTAAATCATTCTGTCAGTAATGCCATCAAAAAAAGAATCATCGGCGTAAACATCTCCGTTTATTCTTTTTATTCCTGAGTTTTTCAATTCATCTGCTAAATATTCTATATCGGAGACAGACAGCAAAGCGTCACCATGACCAACAATATAAAGATTCCCATTCAGTACGCTATCTCTGCCGGGTTTGGCATCGGCATATACAACAGTTGACACATAATAATCTTTGCCAAAGACTAACAAGGCAGCAAAAGATGTAAATAGTTTTGTATTGGAGGCGGGTGTTATTGCTTCGTAAATATTTTTTTGATATATGTATTTCTTTTGGTCTAAAGAATAAACCGCTACGCTGTATTTTGTTTTTTTCAGATAATCATTGCTTAGAATTTCATCAATGGAAGATGTCAAAGATTTTATTGAACTTAAACTGTCTTCAGCCGAAAACATTGATCTGGGGACCTCGTCAGCTTCGGGTAAAACTGGGAAATCCTGGCAGAATGCCGGTATAGAGATTATAAAAAGTAAGATAATATATTTTGTTACGATTGTTTTCATTAATGATAACTTACAAAATTGAACAATTAGTAATTATGCAAATTAACTCAATAACGAAAACTATTCAAATACATTTTGTTTATTATTTAGAATTAATTGAGATAGCTATTCATATAGATCATTCATGGGATTTTGCTATGGTCTCGTATTGTTTTTAAAAAGATAAGTATCTTATGACGCTGTTACTTTTTTCATTTTTTCCAAAAGTGGGAGGTAGCCCCCTGCTTCCCTTTTACCAAAAATAATCCATTGGGGTATTTTTATTTTTGTGTAAGTTGAGCTAAGATTTCTTAGTTAGTATATTCAGGTTTTTAGTTTCGCTAAATATCCATATTTTTGTAACTGATTTAGTTATTAAATGTTTTGCTTTCTTTTAACAGGAGTTGAATTTCGAAAATATTAGACAAATATTAGAAAAAAGGATACTTATCCTTGATGGTGCCATGGGTACCATGCTACAAAAGTATAAATTGGATGAAAAAGATTTCCGCTCGAACCGCTTCAAAAATCACCATATAGAGATAAAAGGTAACAACGATATTCTGTCGCTCACTCAGCCTGTAATAATCAAAGATATTCACAAAGATTATCTTGAAGCTGGAGCTGACATAATAGAAACCAACACTTTTAATGCTAATGGCATCTCCCAGCAGGATTATGATCTGCAGGATGTAGTATATGAGATTAACAAAGAATCTGCTCGCCTTGCCAAAGAAGCTTGCTATGAATATACATTGCTTGATCCAAACATGCCGCGATTCGTAGCTGGCTCGATTGGGCCTACGAATCAAACTTGCTCTATGTCTCGGGATGTGAATAATCCCGCAGACCGCAATTACTATTTTGATGATTTTGTTAAAGGATATACCGTTCAGATAGAAGGGCTACTGGATGGTGGTGCTGATATATTGCTTATTGAAACTGTATTCGACACTTTGAATTGCAAAGCTGCTATTTATGCTATCGGAAAAGTATTTCAAAAGAATCCTGAATATCGCAAGCGAATATCAGTTATGATATCTGGTACTATTGTAGATAAAAGCGGCAGAACTCTCTCCGGACAGACTATAGAGGCATTCCTTACTTCTGTTTCTCATACTCCAAATCTATTGAGTATTGGTTTAAACTGCGCCCTCGGCTCTGAACAGATGAGACCGCATATACTGGAATTATCAGAGAAAGCACCAATCTATACCAGTTTATACCCAAATGCTGGCTTGCCTAATGAATTTGGAGAATATGATGAATCAGCAGAGTATATGGCTGAAGTGGTCAAAGATTATGCAAAAGCCGGCTTTCTGAATATCGTTGGAGGTTGCTGCGGCACAACTCCTATACATATCAAAGCTATGTCGGAAGCTTTAGAGGATGCAATACCGAGAAAAATTCCTGAAATACAAAAGTATCTGCGGCTGAGTGGATTAGAATCATTGAATGTAAGACCTGATTCTAATTTTATTAATATCGGAGAGCGTACAAACGTATCCGGTTCCCGTATGTTTGCTGAAACTATTATCAAAGGTGATTACGAAAAAGCTCTCGAAGTTTCCAGACAGCAGGTTGAAAATGGTGCACAGATAATAGATGTCAATATGGACGAGGGAATGCTCGATTCGGAAAAGGCAATGACAGTATTCTTAAATTATATTGCCGCGGAACCGGATATTGCAAAAGTACCAGTAATGATTGATTCATCGAAATGGACTGTGCTCGAAGCTGGTCTTAAATGCCTTCAGGGCAAAGGCGTCGTTAACTCAATATCGCTGAAAGAAGGAGAGCAGGAGTTTCGGGAATATGCAGCGAAGATTCTGCAATATGGAGCGGCAGTAGTTGTTATGGCTTTTGATGAAAAGGGTCAGGCAGTTTCACTTCAGAGAAAGCAGGAGATACTTAGCCGGTCATATAATATTTTGACAGAGGATATCGGGTTTGCTCCAACCGACATTATTTTAGACCCAAACGTTCTTACAATAGCTACAGGCATTGATGAGCATAATGAATATGCTATTAATTTCATCGAAGCCGCAAGATGGATAAAGCAAAATCTTCATGGCGCTTACGTTAGCGGCGGTATAAGTAATATTTCATTTTCTTTTAGAGGTAATAATACTGTTCGCGAGGCGATGCACTCTGCATTTTTATATCATGCCATAAAAGCCGGTTTAGATATGGGGATAGTCAATGCGGGACAGCTTGAAATATATGAAAATATAGACCAATATCTGTTAGAACTGATTGAAGATGTCATCTTCAACCGCAGACCTGATGCTACGGAGAGATTAATTGCATTCGCTGAAAATGTAAGTAACAATAAAGCTCATAAAATCAAAGAAGAAGAGTGGAGACGCTATGATTTAGAGCAGAGATTGGAATACTCTTTGATAAAAGGCATTCAGGAGCATTTGCAGGAAGATCTGGAACTTGCACTGAAGAGATTTGACAATCCGCTTGAAATAATCGAAAAGCCGATGATGGATGGTATGAATATAGTCGGAGATCTCTTTGGTTCTGGAAAGATGTTTTTGCCACAGGTTGTGAAATCTGCAAGGGTAATGAAAAAAGCCGTTTCTTTTTTACTTCCATATATTGAAGCGGCGTTAAAAAGTGGCGAAAAGTCTTCTGCGGGGAAGATATTGCTTGCTACTGTCAAAGGGGATGTGCATGATATTGGTAAAAATATCGTCGGGGTGGTGCTGTCTTGTAATAATTATGAAGTAATAGACCTCGGTGTAATGAATCCAGCAGATAAAATATTAGATGAGGCAATTAAGCATAATGTTGATGTCATTGGTCTTAGCGGACTTATTACCCCTTCTCTCGATGAAATGATCCATGTAGCAAAAGAAATGAAGCGAAGAAGTGTGAAGATACCTCTTTTAATTGGTGGTGCTACTACTTCACGTATGCACACAGCAGTTAAAATTGCTCCTGAGTATGACGAACCAGTTATCCACGTACTCGATGCCTCGAAAAGTGTTTCAGTGATGAATAAGTTGATGGACAAAAAATCCAAGACAGCTTTTACGGAAGAAATTTCTGAGACTTATGGTGTGCTGCGTGATAATCACAGAAAGAGAAACTCAGAGAAAAGCTATGTCTCTATATATGATGCAAGAGCTAACAAATTCAAAACGGATTGGGAAAGTATAAAAATTGTTAAACCAAAGAAAAGAGGAATCTTCGAGCTTGAAGATATTCCACTTGATACTCTGAGAAAATATATAAACTGGACAGAATTTTTCCTGATCTGGGAATTAAAAGGCAAGTATCCTGCTATCTTCGATAATAAAAAGTACGGCGATGAAGCAAGAAAATTATTTGATGATGCAAATTCTATGCTTGACGAAATAATTGAAAAAAGACTGATAAAAGCAAAAGGAGTGTTTGGCATTTTCCCTGCTAATACTGTTTCACATGACGATATTGAGGTTTACTCTAATGAACAAAGGGAGGGTATCATCACGATATTGCATACCTTACGCCAGCAAACAAAGAAAGCATCAGGTCAGCATAATCTTGCTTTAGCCGATTATGTTGCTCCGAAAGCATCAGGAGTCATAGATTATATTGGAGGATTTGCTGTTAGCGCTGGATTTGGAGCAGATGAACTTGCGAAAAATTATCAGGAAAAGCATGATGATTACTCATCAATTATGGTAAAAGCATTGGTAGATAGACTGGCAGAAGCATTCGCAGAGTATTTGCATGAATTAGTACGTAAAGACTATTGGGGATATGCCAGCGATGAAGAAATTGACGTAGGATCCATGCTGAAAGTAAAATACAGGGGCATTAGACCTGCACCGGGCTATCCTTCTTTGCCGGATCATACAGAAAAAGAAATACTATTCAATCTTTTAGATGTAGAAAACAAAGCAGGAATTTCCCTGACAGAAAGTTTTGCAATGCTGCCTGCAGCGAGTGTTTCAGGAATATATCTTGCCAATCCGAATGCAACATATTTTGCTGTTGGCAAGATAATGAAAGATCAGGTAGAGGATTACCGTAAACGAAAAGGTATTTCACTTGCCGAGGCAGAAAAATGGCTTGCCCCCGTTCTGGGGTATTGAAATATGAATTTAAACAGCTTTTGACTCTGAAAATACTCACTTTCCTTGGTTCAGGAAATCATGGCTCCATTATGAAAAATAGGTGAGTTATGGGAATTGTATGGAAAGCAATATTTTCACATAAAACTAATTTACCCCCCTGATCTACTCTCTCGACAGGTCGGGATTCTGGCATTTGTAAGATGGGATTGAGCGGTGTGAAAGAAAGATCAAGTTGAGCTTGTTAGTTGCTGAATACTTAGATAATTGTATAAAAGCACTAAGGTATATATATTCTTTTGCGGACATATCGGTTCTTGCCAATGCGAACTTCGGCGACGTAATCGCCTGAGCCCATCTTCATACCACGGTCGTTTCTGCCATTCCATGTATAGCTATAATTCCCTGGCACTTGTTTGCCGCTGAATATAGTGGCTATTACATTTGCCTGGACGCTATAGATCACAATTTCCACATGAGAAGTTTCAAAAAGTGAGTATGTAATAGTAGGCGTAAGATCTTCTGTCAGCCCGAGGAAACTACCGATAGCATCCATTGATACTTTTAAACCAAATGGCTTCATCGTTTGTACATAAGGTACATATTGCGATTGATAGATATTATATTGGTACATAGCGATTTCTGTACCGCTGGGTTTAAAGTAGTCTTCAGGCAGGTCCTGAATATTTTTATTAGCGAGTTCTTTTAAAGTCAATCCTTGTTCGTCGGTGCTCATTTGCCATTGTCCGGAAAATAGTTGCAAATCGTGGTAGAATCGGGTCGTTATTGGTATGTTTAATCGTAGTGCAGAGTAATATGCACTATCCTGATAAGGCGAGAACAGTAGATTGAAATTACCAGGTAATATTGTAGAATCTCGCATTATATCAGATTTATCAAGAGTATCATTGGCATCTTTATAAAGTATAGATTTCTCAATTTTGTCAATTTTTCTTTCTTCGGTAGTATTCTTATTATCATCAGATCTTATTTCAGTTTGGATTATTAATGAGAATAAGATGATAATAGAAATAGATTTAATAAATAGAATAAAATATATAATCATAAGATTTCCATATTAAATATAAACTTCCTAAATGAACTGTATCCATTAGGAACATAAATTTAGTTATAATACGATATATTAAATATTCTATTTTAGATGTTTGAAAAAAATGCTTGTTTTGATGTATCAGGAACCAAAAGAATTTGTTTGAAGCCAGAAAAGAATCTTTTTATTAGAGGTGAAATCTGAAAATTCTATCTGTATGATAAGAGCTCCTGACTATATGGGATGAGAATAATAAGAGTAAGCTGCTTTATTTGTATCAAAGCATATCTCATAGCAGGGTACTGATATATAATTTTTGAAAATCTGTTATTAAAGATATTCCTTTAGAAGATAAATAGCTTATCTGCCAGATCAATCAATATTGACGGAAATACACCAAATAATATCAAGCCGGCTACCGTTAGGAATAAGGTAATACCTGCGGGGCCGATCTCTGCTTTTGGCGCCTTATCGGGTGTTTCTTTGAAGTACATCCAAACAATAAGACCGATATAGTAATACATTGAAATTATTGATGATATAACAGCAATTATTGTAAGCCATAAAAAGTCTGCGCGTATAGCTGCGGCAAAGAGGTAATATTTGCCAAAGAATCCTGCAAACGGAGGAATGCCTGCTAACGAGAACATGAATACAGCCATGAGTGCGGCTATCAGGGGATGTGTCTTAGCCATGCCAGCGTAATCTTCAAGTTGCAGGTTTTTGATCTCGTCTTTTTCGTAATTATGACGCTCGAACATTGATATGACTACAAATGCTCCGAGTTGCATGAACATATAGGCAGTTGAGTAAAATAATATGCCGCTCCAGCCCTCCTGATTATTCGCCACAATACCCATTAGCAGATAACCTGCATGAGCAACAGATGAATAGGCGAGCATTCGTTTTACATCTTTTTGCACTAAGGCGGTGATATTCCCGATTAACATAGTTGCTGCTGATAGTATTGCTATTATAAGCTGTATGGTTTCTGAATTTTCTTTTAGTGCTATCAGAGTCGTTTCTAAGGGCATCATTCTTTGTGCGACGATAACAAAAGCTATTACAGCGGCGGCTTTACCTGCGGTGCTCATAAAGCCAGCGATAATAGTCGGAGAGCCGTGATAAACGTCGGGTGCCCATTGGTGAAAGGGGAAAGCTGCTATTTTGAAGCTAATAGCGATCATCAGCATAGCGAAGCCAATAGCAAAATATATGGGCTCGAACTCTCCGCTTAGTAATATCATTTGTATCTCTGAAAGATCCAAACTTCCAGTACCTCCGTATATCATAGCTATACCATATAAGAGAAAACCAGTAATGAAAGAGCCAAGCAAAAAGTATTTCAAAGCGGCTTCGACTGAGAATATTGACTTGCGGAAAAATCCCGCCATAATATAAAAAGTAATAGACATCGTTTCGATACCGAGGAATAGCACGAGCAGATTATTAGCATGAACTATATAGACCATACCCGTAATAGCAGCCAGGAATAGAGAGTAAAATTCGTTTATCTCTATATATTCTCTGCGTATATAAGGTCTGGCAGCAAATAGTGCAAGCACTCCGGTCAGACAGAATAAAATGTCAAAGAAAGCTGGAAATCCTGCAAAAACTAACATGCCTTTCGACAGTGTTTCTGATGGGGGCAGCATATTGACACCCTCGTCTCCAATTGCAATAGTATATGCCGCAGAGCCGGCTACGATTAGCAGTGAAATAATAGTGAAATAATAATTCAGTGCTTTGTTTTTCCAGATGCCGTCAATCACCAAAGCAATTACAGTGAATACTGAAATTAATATTATCGGCGAACCCAGTTGTATCTCTAATCCCATAGTTTAAATACCTAAAATTATAGTCAAACAGAAAGATTATTCTCCTATGCGCTTTTCTAAAGTTTCGATGTCTTTATATGGCACTTTATCGGGAGAAAATTTTATTTCGACAAATTTATTAACAATTGATTTTGTTGTATTTTCAGACATTTTCAAAAAAGTATTTGGATAAACGCCAATCCATACGATAAATACTACAAGTGGAACTAAGGTAACCCATTCGCGTTTTGTCAGGTCTTCTAATTTTTCATTCTTAGGGTTGTCAATAGTTTTGAACATTACTCTTTGGAACATCCAAAGCAAATAGACAGCGGCGAATATAACTCCGGTAGCTCCGATTATGGTGAATATCCATGAATCAAGGAATGGAGAGCGGAATGCACCTATCAGGGTCAAATACTCTCCAACAAATCCGTTTAATCCCGGCAAGCCGACAGATGCCAGCATCGCTATAGCAAAAAAGACAGTAAAAGCGGGCATCACACGGGCAAGACCTCCGAAATCTGCTATCTCTCTTGTGTGCCGTCTTTCATATATCATTCCTATACAAAGGAAGAGCATGCCTGTGGAAAGTCCGTGGTTTACCATTTGTATGATAGCTCCCTGTATTCCCTGTGTTGTAATGGAGAATATACCGAGAACGATGAATCCTAAGTGAGATACGGAAGAATATGCTATCAAACGCTTTACGTCATGCTGTACGATAGACATGAATGCACCGTAAACGATACCGATCACGCCAAGCCAAGCCATAATCGAAGCATATTCTATTGATGCTTCGGGGAATAACTGCAGGTTGAAGCGGATCAGACCGTATGTACCCATCTTCAGTAATACACCAGCCAGTATGACTGAGCCAGGCGTCGGGGCTTCTGTGTGTGCATCGGGAAGCCATGTATGAAGTGGGAATACAGGTACTTTTATACAGAATGACAGTGCGAAAGCAAAAAAGAGCCAGCCCTGGATATCCATAGCCAGGGGAAAATCTGTAATCGCTTGGCGGATCACCAAATAATTGGTAGTAAAGCCGGATTCCAGCATCAGAATATCGCTACCTACATGAATTCCTAACCATACTATGGCTACGAGCATGAAAAGCGATCCAACTACAGTAAATATAAAGAATTTAATTGTAGCATAGATTTTGTTCTTGCCCCCCCAGACACCAATTATGAAGTACATGGGGATAAGGATGATTTCCCAGAATACGTAAAACAGTAATAGGTCTAAAGCAATAAATACACCAGTCATAGCAAATTGCAAGACGAGCATTAGTATATAGTACTCTTTTTCTTTTGTCTTAATTGCTCCAGGCGATGAGAATATAGTGATAGGAGTGATAAAGGTAGTAAGCATTACTAAAAGTAAGGACATACCATCTATACCAACTCTGAAGGCAGCGTCGAACTGCTCTATCCACATCAGTTCATAAACGAACTGAAAGCCGGGATTGCTTTGGTCGAAACTAAAAAACAGAGCAAGCGAAACTATAAAAGCTAATAAAGAAACACCCAAAGCAGTATTCTTTATTGCACTTGCGTTTTTTCTGTTGATAAACATCAGCAGGATTGCACCTGCCAAAGGAATAAATAAAGTTAACAAAAGCGTTGCCATACGGGATACTTAATTGTTGTCAAACAAATAATACTTATTTAAACTAATAAAACCAACCATGCTAATATCGCAATGATGCCACCAATCATCAGAACGGCATAGTTTTGAGCTACACCTGACTGAATCTTTCTTAGAGCATCGCCAAGCTTCATAGTAACGTCGGCTGATCCATTAACGAAACCATCTATTATCTTGATATCGAATATTCTTAGTAATATTTTATCCATTAATTTATATAATGGGTCAATGATAGCCATGAAATAGAAATTATCTAAATAATATTTATTCCAAAGCACTTTGTGTTCAAATTTGAAATCATGTACCAGATTCCTCGGAATTCTCCATTTTGGATCTTTGTAGAATTTAGTAGCTAAGAAGATAGCTGTTACTGCAATAATAACAGAAACCGCCATTAGCAGATATTCCCACATTACGTCGGGATGCGCATGGCTCTGAGTTTTGAGCATTATCTCATGTGGCACTGCGAAGACTGGATGCAACCAGTTTTCCATCAAGTTTGGCAGATGCCCGAGCGGCTCGCCCAAAGCATGGGGGATACCAAGGAAACCACCAAATGCAGATAGCACGGCAAGTATTATTAATGGTATAGTCATTGTCTTTGGTGCTTCATGCGGATGAACGTGATTATGATCGAATCGCTCATTTCCTTTAAATACTAAATATAGCAATCTGAACATATAGAACGCTGTAAAGAAAGCGGCAATAGCAAGAATAGCCCACATAGCTATGTTGCCGTTAGCAAAAGTAAACCAGAGAATCTCGTCTTTAGAGAAAAACCCTGCGAAGAATGGAATCCCTGATATTGCAAGTGTCGCTACAAAAAATGTTATATATGTTACAGGCATATAATTTTTCAGCCCGCCCATTTTTTTGATGTCCTGCTCTTCGTGCATGGCGTGGATTACGGCACCGGAACCAAGGAATAGCAAACCTTTGAAAAATGCGTGTGTCATTACGTGAAAAACGCCTGCTGTAAAGGCACCTACGCCAAGGGCTACGAACATAAACCCTAACTGGCTGACTGTTGAATAAGCAAGGACTTTCTTGAAATCATTTTGTACCATACCGATTGTGGCAGCCAAGAATGCAGTGGCTAAGCCAACTATCGCTACAACCATCATTGCTGTAGGTGATAGTGCAAAGAGAACGGCTGTTCTTGCTACCAAATAAACACCTGCCGTAACCATTGTGGCAGCGTGAATAAGTGCAGAAACCGGAGTGGGGCCTGCCATGGCATCAGGAAGCCAGACTGCCAGAGGTATTTGGGCGGATTTACCCGTACATCCGAGAAAGAGCAATATAGCAATTGCCGTTATAATCCCAGTGCTGTATGTGCCGGTAGCGGCTTCGCCCATTACGTGAGTATATTCGAGAACGTTTGGCCCTAAAGCACCGCTGAAAGTAACAAATATAATAAACATTGCTATCAGGAAGCCAAAGTCCCCAATTCGATTGACGATAAATGCTTTGTTACCTGCGTCGCCTGTCCATGTAATCCTAACACCATCAAATTTTTTATCGTACCAGAAGCCTATAAGAAGATATGAACATAAGCCAACGCCTTCCCAGCCTAAAAATGTTAGTAAAAAGTTACTGGAAAGCACTAAGTTGAGCATCATGAAAACGAAAAGATTAAGATAGGTAAAGAAGCGGTAAAAGCTGCGGTCGCCATGCATATATCCGATGGAATAAATGTGTATCAGAAAACTGACAAAGGTAACGACCAAAGCAAAGAGAATGGAAAGCTGGTCAACCTGATAGGAGATGTTTACGCTGAAATCTCCTGCTTGTATCCATGTATAGACCGGCACGATCACGGGTTCATGGATGGGGTTGCCAAGCATTTCTACGAAGATAATGCCTGTAAGCACAAAAGAGCCTAACACAGCTATGCTGGCTATTCCTCCTATCAACGCTTCTTTTTTCAAATATTTACCAAATAACCCTATGATCAGGAAACCAATTAAAGGTAAAAGTGGAACGAATTTAATCAGCTCATACATATTTGTTTCCGTACTTTTTTTAAATCAATATTATAAATAATTCCAAAATAATCAAAGACTGCAACATTTACAATTTTAAAAATACAAAACAAAATGAGATTAAACAACGAAAAAGAAATAAATTTTAAGTTCTAAGCATTAGCTTCATGCTTTATTGCTCATTTTTTTTATAGCTCATAGAAATTGGCTTATTTTTGTTAGTTTTGATATTATCATTATCTTTGAATATGAGGAATGGTTATTGATAATGAATATTTTTGAGATAAGTAAACTATAAGCATTGGATTAAAAAATGAGAACTAAAATACTAACAGCATTACTTGCCATACTCTTAATTATTTTTATTGCTGAGCTTACTGCTACTCCTGAACTTGCATTATGGTCTGGTAACCGCTGCTCGGAATGCCATATTGACGCTCAGGGGAGTGCTATGCGTAATGAATTTGGATGGACTTTTGGAAAAGATGCCTCAGTATTTGCTCCATCAGAGCTCGGTTTGGGTTTTCTTTATGATCTCGATAAAACTGATTATTCTATTGGCAATGGATGGCTTGCCTTGGGGACAGATTTCAGAATGCAAACGGCACGCTCGCATAAATCGGAGAATGCTGTTCGAAAGTTTTTCCCGATGCAGGCGGCTTTTTATATGAATTCTAATCCTTATAAATGGATAATGCTTGAGACGAAATATAATTTCGGTCCAAAAATATTCAACGGACAGACTCTGTGGAACGCATCTATTACATTGAAACCATTTGAAGATTTGCCGGCAATAAGAGCGGGAAGATTTCAACCTGCTATGGGTATTCGTGACTGTGATATGACAAGCATGGACCGCAGGGTAGCAGTTCAGGACGGTACGGAAATCCTTATAGCAGTTGATTATGCTGAGTATGGAGTAGAGCTTGTTTATGAATCTCTCGATTGGCTTACAGTAAATGCCGGCGTTTTTGATTCTCGAAGCCTTGGCGAGGTTACACTTTTCGGTGGGCAGGAAGATTTAGTTGGAGTGCCCAATAATCCCTCTTTCAATCTGCGATTTGTACTATGGCCCTCTACTGTTTTTTTAGATCTTCCGGATATGTATGTCGGAGCAAGCACTCTTATTAATGGAAGATTTGTTTATAATACCGGTTTTGCAGGAGTTGCTCTAACTGACGCTATTCAGTTATATGCTAAGTATTCGGGTACCAACAAACCATTTTCGAGGAATACAAATAACTATATAGGGGGGATTTCTTATATACCATATAAAGGTATAGTATTAGGCTTGCGGGGAGAAAGCGGAGTAACTACGTATTACTTTACTGGTGGTGATATATCTCTTACCACAAACCACATAGTGGCAAATGCAAGAATAATGCTGCTACCTTATTTCGAGATCATACCCGAATATCGCTGGATGGATACTGAAGAGTATCATTCCTTGCGATGGGTGCTGCAGTTCCATTTGTATTATTGAGCATTTTTTGGCTTAAGGAGAATTATTCCTGTTATAGAGCCAATTAAGAATACTAAAGATATTATCAATCCTGTATTAAAAGCAGGTGATTCATATTTCATTTCGATTGTATGATTTCCTTTCGGTATAGCTACAGCTCTAAAAGAATGGTTTGCCCTTATTATTTCTGTTTTTTCATCATCTATATAAGCAGCCCATTCAGGATAGAATATTTCGCTGAATATCAGTATAGAGTTTGCTTCTGCTGACACTGAATATTTCAGAGAGTTATTCTGATAATCTAAACACTTTACAGATGAAGTCTTAGCGTTACCACTTTTTCCGATAAACTCAGGTTCCTTATCAAGGAAGACAATGCTGCTGTAATCATAGTATTCGGCTTGCATTGCCTTAATGATCTCTTCTGGAGTCATTACTCTTTTGTCTTGTACAAGCCATGCACGGGGGTAATAGCTTTGATGTTGAACGAAACTATATCCGCTTTGTTGAGGATTTAACTCGATATCATATTTTACATTGTATAGATCATGCACTTGGCGGCGGCTTCTGTCCGGGTCAATCTCTGGAGCTGGCGGCAATACATTTTTGAGTATTAGAGGATTATATCCTTCTATCAGCATTATCTCATCCATCATCCCCTGGTTGCGATTCATTGCCATGAATGAAGGTCTGTAAATGCGCATTGATACACGGAAAATGTCATCAGGTGGGTCAGGTTTTAGCACCTGTCTTGTCTGAGTATTCAAAGCATACACGTCTTCTGGATCATTGGGGGATTTATTGAAATCGCCGCCAGAGATATTTAGGTCAATAAATATAAGAAGTGCCAATGCTACAGCTCCTGCCATAGGACTCAGGTAATTTTTATTGATAGCAAAAGCTAATGCAAAAGATGTTAGTATAAAAAAGATAGCAATGATGCCATATCCTTCTATTGCAGAACTTATTACTTCAGGGGCTTCAAACGCAGAGGGCAGGGCTCCTGCTATAGTAAGGATAGCTATTAGAAAAGGTATAAAGCTGACTATGATCAATCGTTTCAATGCGATGGTGCTTTTTAAATTCTTCCAGAGCAGATCGAATCCAAAACCGGATAGAATGCTGAATGCTATCACTGTAAAGAACATGATCCTTCCCGGGTTTCGGAAATTGCCAAATAATGGAATATTAGAAAATATATTGAATAATAAGAAATTTTCCCCAAGAGCGTAAAAAAAACCAAAAACTGCAATAAGCACCAGAAATCCACCAATTCTCGTTTTTATCATATATGTCATAGCAAAAAGCCCAAGAATTAACGCCGCTATCCCAAAATAGTAAGCCGTTTCCCAGTAGAAATGCATCTGGTTAGTATCGCGGAATTGCAAATAGAATGTGGTTTTTTTTGTTGGGTCTCCGTTTACTTGCCCAAAAATATTCGGCACGACAGATGTGGTGATCTGCTTGAATTGTAATGAACCTTCAGTAGATTTTTCGTAAGTGATCTCTTCTCGCTGTGAGTTATCAGCCAGCACCTGCGAAGGTAGATATTGAACCGAGAATATCCCTGCTGCAATAATAACCGGTGCTATGCCAGCTATAAGCATTTTAATAATATTGCCGCCGTTTAATTGTTTACTTTTAATATTAGCAATAAAAAACCAAAGGAACATTATAGCAAGGAAAAGACCTTCGTATAGAGCAGTCTGAGGATGACCGGCAAGCAAGCTAATGCCAAGTATTAGCCCTGACCAGATTGTCCATCTCATATTCCCTGTTTCTATGCCCTTAAGGAAAAGCATCACGACTAAAGGGAACCATGCCAAATGATTTATCATCATTGGATGAATTACATGGCAAACCATTATCATAGAGAAGCTATATGATATGGCGGAGATTATTGCTCCCCATGAGCTGATCTTAAAATATCTTGCAAAATAATACATTGCTATTTGAGCGATAAAGAAATGCAGGATAGTGATGAACTGTACAGCTTCTATTGGAAGCCGACCTGCATCCGTTACGAACAGGGATAGAAGTCTGTTCAGAGGATATAGAAACCCCACCTGCAGATCAGCAAAAAAGGGCATTCCGAGGAATGTATAAGGGTTCCAGAAGGGTATTCCGCTTTCGCCGAATTCACGCGCTGCGAAGGTTTGAACAGGGAAGACGTATTCCACAAAATCTTCCCAGAAATAGGAATTGCCGAAAAGTTGATCCCAGAAAAAGATGCAAGTGGTAACCGCGAAAATGATGCTAATTATCCACCATGGCAGAGCTTTTAGTTCGCTTAATATTATGCTTTTCTTAGCAGCTTGTAATTCAATTATTCTTTTGTTTTGCTTTTTCATAACTTCTTAGTTAATTTTTTACAGATAAAGTAAAGATAGAGACTCCATAAGGGAAAGAAAAAAATTTCAGCATATTTTTTTCTGATAAAAATATATTTTTCAAGATACTATTAGTTAGATTTGACACAGGGTTGACAGGCGGCTCGTTTTCATTAATCGGAAGCATCTTTTTTATCAATCTTTCTATAGCCGCAATTGGAAAAAGAATAGAATTAAAATAAGTAGAGTACACAGTATCAAAGCCAGAGTTTTCTGTCAAAGCATTGATCCTGGCTTTCGTATATCGTCTGTAGTGCATGTGGGTTATATCGTGTTTGCTCCATAGCCATGAATATGCTGGCACAGTACTTATTAAATATCCACCTTCAGGTAATATGTTATATGCTGTTTCTAATAATTCGATATCATCTTCCACGTGCTCTATTACATCCAGCATTGTAATCGCATCAATTTTATGCTCGTCAGAGGGAAAATCCTGAAGTGTGGATTCATATAGATTAGTAAGGTTGCGTTTCTTACAATATTCAAGAGCTATAGGCGATGTATCGAGGCATAAAACCTCGTATTTCTCAGATAGAATTTTTGCAAAAGCACCAGTTCCGCAACCGACATCAAGTATCTTCGCTCCTGAATTAATATCAGCATAATGGCCAATCAGTGTATAGATGATTTTATTTCTCGCTACGAACCACCAGTATGATTCTTCTAACTTATAATTTGTATGATATACGATTTCTTGCATATAAAATATAGAAAGTAACAATAAATAAACTTTAAAGATAGAAAAAAATATCACTATTTGCAAAGAGTATTACTGATATATAATCGATTTGACTTAAAAAAATACGTTTATTGAGTAATGAGTGATTTGCTAAACTCTGTCGGTTTTAAGCTTACAACTACTGACCACACCATTAGTATTATGAGACATATGGGATGTACCATAAATCTTTTCTAAGTTTTTGTTTGCATAGGGGGGCGCGGAGGGATCACTTTTTAGACTTTTGCAATGGTTTTCATAATCAAGCTTTTGCAATATTTTTGAAGAATACTTAAATATTCGCATTAAAACACTTATATTGCAAGAAAAAATAATGAGTTTTTCTTGAAAGTTAATGAATAATGTTCGGATTTCTTAAAAAGCAATATCCCTTTAATGATGACCTAAAACACAACGCCAAAGTAATATTTTTCATTACTCTGGGTGTTTTTGTTTTCTTGTTTGCCTATGAACCTTTTAATATATATTCACTTCCCTTACGCGAAAAGTTTTATATGGTAATAGCCTTGGGTCTTATTACATTCCTATCGCTTAGTGTTAATTTGCTTATTTTGCCAAGTATATTCCCAAAACTATTCGAAAGACGAAAGTGGACTATTGCACGGGAGATTATCTGGAATGCCTGGATTTTATTCACTATTGCATCCTCCAGTTTTCTTTTTTATCAGCTAACTGGTATATTCAATTTTGATTTATTATTGATATTCGAGATAATCTTATACAGTTTGTTGCCTATATCAATATTAATTATAATAAACCGCGATAGATTACTAAGAATAAATTTGAAAACTGCTTTGGAGCTGAATACAAAACTTCAGGAAAAAAAATCTAAACACGATAAGATGATATTTTTCGAATCAGATTATATCAAAGATAGCTTATCAATTAAAGCAAATTCTATTCTATTCATTAAATCTGCTAATAATTATATTGAAGTTTTCTGGCTGGAAAATGATGAAATCAAAAACCAGTTAATACGAAGCAGTTTGAAAAAAGTAGAAGAAATAGCCAAAGAATTCAAATTTTTAGTAAAATGCCACCGATCGTTTATTGTTAATATCAACAAAATAGAAAAAGTTTCTGGTAACTATCAGGGCTATAAATTAACCCTGTCAGTACAAAATATTCAGGTTCCTGTATCGCAAAATTACATCCCGAAGGTAAAAGAATTAATATAAACCGCTTACTTTCATCCCTAATTCCTCTGTTTTTGTCCCTAAAGCACAACTTTATCACTAAATATGCCGTTTAATACCTGATTTTTGAAAAATACTTGTTTGCCATATATATTAGTATATTATAGATTATTCACTATAAATTTGATTGTTATTATATAAAGGAGATTATAAATTGAAAGCATTAAGAATTGGAGACATGAAAGTTAAGGTTCCCATTATCCAAGGAGGAATGGGAGTAGCGATATCTCTGTCGGGTTTGGCATCTGCCGTTGCTAACGAAGGTGGAATAGGCGTAATTTCGGCAGTTGGTATTGGAATGAGAGAGCCGGATTATCTTAAGAACTTTAAAAAAGCTAACATAAGAGCATTGAGGTCAGAAATTCAAAAAGCAAGATACCTTTCCGATGGCATAATAGGTGTAAATATCATGCTTGCAGTATCAGACTTTGATGACTTGCTAAAAACGGCAATAGACGAAGGTATAGACATTGTGTTCGTAGGAGCTGGTTTGCCATTGAGATTTCCTTCTGGCTTAACTCCAGATGTAATAAAGAAAAGTCATACCAAATTCGTTCCAAAGATCTCTTCGCCCAAAGCCGCTGGACTGATATTGAAATACTGGGATATGCATTTTAATCTCACACCTGACGCTTTTGCTTTAGAAGGACCATTAGCGGGAGGCCACCTCGGTTTTAAAAAGCAAGATATTGAAAGCAATGAGATAAGTCTATCAACGTTGGTGGAGCAAACTGTTGATATTATTAAACCTTATGAAGAGAAATATCAGAAAGAGATTCCCGTAATAGCTGCCGGTGGTATTTATAGTGGCAAAGATATATACAACATAATGCAGCACGGAGCCAAAGCTGTGAAAATGGGAACGCGTTTCGTAACCACTTACGAATGTGATGCCTCTTTAGAGTTTAAGGAAAGTTATATCAACAGCAGTAAAAAAGATCTTACTATAATTGATAGTCCTGTCGGTCTGCCGGGTAGGGCAATAAAAAATAATTTTATTGACGAAGTAAATTCTGGCTGCAAAAAGCCCTTCAAATGCTATTGGAAATGCCTGAAGACTTGTGATTATCAAAACGTAAGTTACTGCATTGCTCAAGCATTGTTCAATGCTGCCAGAGGCGATATGAGCGAAGGATTCGCCTTTGCAGGAGCTAAAGCATATATGGCTGAAAGACTTCAGTCCGTAAAAGAAACCGTTGATGATTTGATAGCCGAGTATAAACTATACGAAAAGATCAATTCATATTCAAAAATAAATATCAAAGAATTAGAGATTGCTTAGAGTTATAAGTTCATATTTTGCAATGAAAAGCTGACTTATGGAAGCTTTGTTGGAGTCTTTAGTAGTTGATGATCGTTTTAATTGAATTAGATAGTATTGCTATGCAGTGCTTCGGGATATTGAATAATCAGCATTTTGAAAATAGAATTTTTCAATTATTCATATAATTTGTATATTTGGTGGGAGATTTTGTTTCACAACTACTGACTCTATAAAGAAAAAAGAAGTTAGAAAGATAATGCAACAAATGAAGTGCTTGAGATATGTATCAGAATACACCAACCCAACCCTAAACAAAGGGGAAGAGGATAATTGGGGAATGCCTATATCTTATTATTATAAAGTATTACTTACTTCATTATATGTAATGGAGTGCTGAGGGAGGTATCAGCATGAGGTTGGTTTTATTGCTTAACTTATTATCTATAGCACAGTCTTGGAGAGTTATGGTGGGATGTAGCATAAAAATAACCGATTAAGTACGAAATTTTTGTCTGCATCGGGCCATGAGTTCTGAATTTTTTATTAGAAAAATCTTTAATAGTAAGAACTTATGAGAGATTTATAGAAGAATTTAATATAAATAGAATCAGTTAATATTTTAATAAGAAAGAACTATGGAACGATATAACGAAATAGGCAGCGAATTAGAAAGTAAAGATATAACTGTTTACCAGAAAAATTACAGCGAAACAAAGCTGATCAGCAAAATTCTGAATAACTTTAAAAAATTGGGGGTTAACGTTCTGAATATTGTTGTTACTTTATTTTATACAGTAAAAGATCCCGACACTCCAAAATGGGCAAAAACTATTATCTATGGGGCATTAGGATACTTCATCCTGCCTTTTGATGCTATACCTGATATTGCACCTATTGTAGGTTATGCCGATGACTTATGGGCTCTTACAGGTGCGCTCGGCACAGTAGCTCTTTATGTAAAAGATGAACATAAGAGCTTAGCAAAAGAGAAGCTAAACAAATGGCTGAATTTGTAGAATAGCTATAGTACTTTGAGCTTATTATTTCTTTTATCATTCTTATCATATTAAAAAAGAACCCTCCCTTGCTTGTAATAGCCAGTGTGACAGATCCTGAAAACTCAAGAATTGATCCCCCTTGTGTTCCCCCTTAAAATTAAGGGGGATTTTCCATGTTTACTCCCTCCCTTGCTTGTAAGAGACTGAGTGATAGCCCCTGAAAACTCAAGAATTGATCCCCCTTGTGTTCCCCCTTAAAATTAAGGGGGAAAGCCCCAAGTATATCTATGGCATAGGTTTACTCCCTCCCTTATTTATAAGAGACTGTGTGATAGCCCCTGAAAACTCAAGAATTGATCCCCCTTGTGTTCC
>CAYQTZ010000005.1:0-23125 GCA_964420565.1 uncultured Hyphomicrobiales bacterium | reverse complement strand
GTACCAATAAGCAAATTCCTGAAGAAAACTCTACCCCACCTATGAACTTATCCAATGAATTGGAAAATACCATTAATGGTTTTGCAGAAAAGTTCAGAGAGGGCAATGCCACTAACGACGACATGAACGAATTACTTGAAATGCTCTACCAAAATGGTATTGGGTCGCAAGGTAATTTTATTGACAGTGTATCATAAGAAACTAAAAAGCATATAAAATGAAGTTTAAAGTATAGTAAAAACATTCTGAAAAACAGATAAGTATCTATTATTTTCTGGTACTGATGCTTTGAATAATGTAAATTTCCTTATTCAAGCTCTTAGTTTTTTTGCTGTAATATTTTAAATTCCTTATCTTTGCTGTTTAATAGTTTTTAAATTTAAAAAATTGTAATATACTCAATTGTTTGATTTTTAAATATTTATCTTAAAAGGAGTTAAAGATGAAAGTTCTTGTAAGCGACGGTATTGCACCTGAGGGCGCAAAAATGATGGAAGACGCAGGATTAGAAGTTGTGCAGCAAAAATATTCTCCCGAAGAATTATTAGCAAACATAGCCGATTTCGATGCCATTTTGGTTCGTTCGGCAACAAAAGTACCCAAAGAAGTAATTGACGCAGGTAAAAAGTTGAAATGTATTGCCCGCGGCGGTGTTGGTTTAGACAATATTGACACAGTTTATGCTAAAGAAAAAGGTATTCCTGTATTAAATACTCCCGGTGCATCTTCAATATCAGTAGCAGAGCTTGCTATTGGACATATGCTTGCTGCTTGCCGTTTCCTGAATCGCAGCAATGTAGAAATGCTCGAAGGCAAATGGCCCAAAAAAGATTATAAAGCAGGTATTGAACTGACAGGCAAAACCCTCGGGCTGCTTGGTATCGGTAATATTGGCAAAGAAACCGCAAAACGTGGTATCGGCATGGGAATGAAAGTTATTGCTTGTGATCCATTCATCAAAGAAATTGATATTGACGTAGAATTAGTAAGCAAAGATGACCTGCTCGCCAGAGCAGATTTTATCTCACTTCATATACCTTTCATCAAAACAGAAGGGCCAACTCTCACGGCTGCAGAATTCGCCAAAATGAAAGATGGTGTCGTGTTAGTTAATTGCGCCCGTGGCGGTACTGTTTTAGAATCAGCATTGCTCGATGCTCTTAACAGTGGCAAAGTAGCTCGCGCAGGTATTGATGTATGGGAAACAGAGCCGGCAGGCGAGAACCAGAAAGCCCTGATACACCATCCTAACGTTTCCGTTACTCCTCATATCGGCGCCTCCACAGGCGAGGCTCAGGTAAGAGTTGGCACAGAAATCGCAGAAAAAATAATTAACGCATTGAAATAATATAGTAGAACACATTTAGCGAGGAAAAAATGGCAGTATTTCGCCCATTCAAGGCATACAGACCTACAAAAGAACACGCCGCCGAAGTGGCAGCTAAACCTTATGACGTATTGAACTCTGAGGAAGCCCGCGAAGAAGTAAAGGGACATCCCTTATCTTTCCTTCACGTTGGCAAGCCGGAAATTGATCTGGACCCTTCAATCAATCTATACGATCCACAGGTCTATCAGAAAGGCAAAGATAATCTACAAAAACTTATTAAAGACGGTGTGCTGGTGGAAGACCCAGAGAATTATTTCTACGTTTATGCCCAGACTATGAACGGCAGAACTCAATACGGACTTGTCGGATGTGCCTCCGTTGATGATTATTGGAATGATGTAATCAAAAAACACGAGAAAACCCGACAGGAAAAAGAAGAAGACCGCTCAGAGCACGTTCGCGTTACTAATGCCCATACAGGTCCTATATTTCTTACATACAGAGATGTGGACGAAGTAAACATCTTGGTAAGCAAAGTGGTTGCAAATCCTCCAGAGAACGACATTGTTACTCAGGACGGTATCCGCCACCAGACATGGATCATCAAAGATCCTGATATGATAAAAAGAATTTACGAAATATTCAATAGTGTTGATTATCTATACGTTGCCGATGGACATCATCGCTCTGCAGCTGCTGGCATAGTAGGCAGAGAAAGACAAAAAGATAACCCTAACCACACAGGGAACGAAGAATATAATTTCTTTCTCTCAGTGCTGTTCCCGGCAAGCCATCTCTTCATAATGGATTATAACCGCGTAATAAAAGATCTGAACGGGCTTAGTCAGGAAGAATTCCTTAATAGAATGTCAAGGCATTTTATTTTCGAAAAAGTTGACGAACAGTACAAACCAACTCAAAAAGGCGAAATGGGAATGTACATGGGCCATCAATGGTACAAAGTAACTGCCAAGAAACCATTACTTGAAAATGAAGACCCTGTAGAGAAATTGGATGTGGCAATACTTCAGAAATATGTTCTCAGCGATATTCTTGGCATCGAAGATCCAAGAACGAGTAAGAGAATAGATTTTGTTGGCGGTATTCGTGGCTTGAGTGAACTTGAAAAAAGAGTAAACTCAGGCGAGATGATACTTGCTTTTGCTATGTATCCGACCTCAGTAGAAGAACTTATGTCTATAGCGGATGCAGGCAAGATAATGCCTCCTAAATCCAC
The DNA here is from genome assembly GCA_964420565.1 of uncultured Hyphomicrobiales bacterium. Classification (GTDB taxonomy): domain Bacteria; phylum Bacteroidota; class Ignavibacteria; order Kapaibacteriales; family UBA2268; genus CAYQTZ01. Next base: position 20,558 of record CAYQTZ010000005.1, on the reverse strand, counting down.
TTGGTTCGAGCCGAAACTACGCGACGGCTTATTTGTTCATTTCCTTGATTGATTTTTTTTATTCCGATGGCTCGCTACGAGTCATCGGAATAATTATTTTTAATATCTAATTCTCTGGGATTTCTTCCTTCTCTACTATTATCATTATATCATCGGAATCTACCTGCTGGCCGGCTACTACCTGAACTGCGGTTACGATACCATTGATCGCTGAATATAATGTGCTTTCCATTTTCATGGCTTCTACGATTATCAGACCATCGCCCTCAGCTACCTTCTGCCCTTCTTTGACCAACACTTTGACTATACTACCTGGCATTGGGGGATGAATCTCATCCCTGTCTTCGGAACCTGAGGCATTGGAAAATTCCTTTTCCTCTTCTTTGACCTTATCAAAAACGAACGAATCCCCATCATATGCAATATATAAATGGTTTTCATCCTCTGCGGCAAAAATACTTTTGCTTTTGCCACCAATTTTTACTGAAAAGCAATTATCGTTCACAACATGCACAGGCACTTCAGTTTTATCTCCATTAACACTAAAAGTATATTTACTGTCGTTTTTTTCAAATTCGACTTCGTAAATATCATTCTTGAATTTCATTTCCATAATTAATCTCAGTTATTTGATGAACAAATTTCCCATTTACCAATAGTTTGCCAAGGCGAAGCAATATCGCCGCTTTCTGAAGAAACGACTTTCTTTCTATTATTCAATGAACTATGCAAAGCCGCCACCATCATAGCATTTTTCAGCTTTTCGTCTGAAATCTTTGGCAGCATTTTCTCTGACATGTTCTTTTCAATAAAATTCGTAAAAGTATTTCCGCTAATGAAATCGGGGTGTTCTAAGCAATCGATCATAAATCTAATAGATGTTTTTACTCCGAGTACTATATTTTCTTTCAGAGCCAATATCATTCTTTTTCGTGCTTCTTCTCTATTTTGCCCCCAAACTATTAATTTAGCCAGCACAGGGTCATAAAAAACAGGGACTACACTGCCGGTAGTTATTCCTGAATCATACCGAACACCGGGGCCTATTGGCTCTTTTAGGTACAATATCTTACCGCTGGAAGGCATGAAGTTATTTTCAGCATCTTCTGCATAGATACGGCATTCAATGGCATGACCGTTTTGTACCAGCTCTTCCTGGCTAAAAGGCATCATTTCATTATTTGCTATCATTATTTGTAGTTTAACGAGATCAACTCCAGTAGTAGCTTCAGTAATGGGGTGTTCTACTTGAATGCGTGCATTAACTTCCAGAAAGTAGAAATTCTTATCTTTATCTACCAGAAATTCTACAGTACCGGCATTAGTATAGTTAGACGTTTTGATCACTTTGACGGCAGTTTCGCCCATTCTTTTCTGAAGCTCGGGGTCCATCACTGGCGAGGGACTCTCCTCGATTATTTTTTGGTGCCTACGCTGTATCGAGCATTCCCTTTCGAAAAGATATACTGCATTCCCGAAATTATCTGCAGCCACTTGAAACTCGACGTGACGTGGGGATTCAATATACTTCTCAAGAAATACTTCATCACTTCCGAAAGCAGATTTTGACTCACGCATAGCAGATTCCACAGCTTCTTTAAGCTTAGATGGCTCATTGACTACTCGCATGCCTTTTCCACCGCCGCCTGCAGAAGCTTTGATCAGCACAGGGAAGCCCATTTCATTTGCGGCATCTTCAAAATCTTTTATCTCCAAAGATGCCCCTTTCATACCTGGTATTACTGGCACATTTGCTTTGATCATAGTTTGTCGTGAAGCTACTTTTGATCCGAGCAACTCCATCGGTTCTGGCTCAGGACCGATGAATATCAGACCAGATTCACGCACTTTTCTATTAAATACGGAATTTTCAGCGAGGAAACCATAACCCGGATGGATTGCATCGCACCCGTTATCTTTAGCAGTCTGGATTATTTTATCCATATTCAGGTAGGATTCAGCGGCTTGGGGGGCACCTATACATACAGCTTCGTCTGCAAGCTGCACATGCAGTGCTCCAGCATCCACATCTGAATAAACAGCTACGGTTTCAATATCCATCTCCCTGCAGGCACGGATCACTCTGCAAGCGATCTCACTTCTGTTGGCAATAAGGATTTTCTTTATCAATTTTATCTCCATTTAATAAATTATTATTTTTTTTCATATTTTCCTATGTCTGGATCTTTATTCATAATAGTATCATTGTTGTCTTTTTTTGTCATCAATAAGCTTAAAATAACTAACCAAATACGAACAACGATCAATTACTATTCATCCCTCCAGCTTGGTAATCTCTTTTCGAGGAATGCGTTCATCCCTTCTTGCCCTTCCTTGCTGATGCGTAGATTTGCTATAATATCTGCTGTATATTCCAAAAGTTCTGGGAATTTCTTTTGAGTTACATCATAGATCATCTTCTTGACTACTCGCACCGCCTCCGGTCCATTCTGCAATATCAGATCGAGTTTAGAATTCACGGTTTCGTCCAATTTTTCATAAGGGACTACCTGATTTACCAGACCTATCTTTCTGGCATATTCGGCAGTTATTCTCTCACCTGTAATGAAAAGCTCGCGTGCATTTGCTTCACCAATACGCGACATCACGAAAGGCGAAATAGCAGCGGGTACAAGCCCCAGCTTTACTTCGCTGAGTCCGAATTTAGCATTCTCAGCGGCGATCAAAATATCGCACACAGACATCAAGCCGACTCCACCACCGACTGCCGCTCCATTTATCCTTGCAATCACTGGCTTGGAGTGTGTGAATATCAAATGCATGAGCTTAGCGAGTTTCAAAGATTCTTCGAAATTCTCGCGAAAAGTGTTTTCAATTACGCTTTTCATCCAATTCAGATCGGCACCTGCACAAAAGGACTTGCCGTTGCCAGTGAGTACGATAGCCCTAATATCTTCTTCCTTGTTCAGATTTTTAAAAGCATCAAAAAGATCGTCAATTAATTCATCGTTAAAGGCATTGTGCACTTCGGGTCTGTTTAGAAAGACTCTTGCTACTCTGCCATGAAATTCTACTAATACCGTTTTATATTCAGGATAAGTCATATCATTCCCATTTAATTTAGTTCTACATTCTAAATACACCATATTTCTGATCTGGTATCGGCTGGTTCAGTGCCATTGATATACCAAGAGCAAGAGCATTGCGGGTATCCAAAGGATCGAGCAGACCGTCGTCCCAAATCCTTGCAGTGCTGAAATAAGGGCTTGCCTCTTCTTCATATCTTTTAATTATTGGTTCGCGAATTGCTTTAATATCATCTTCAGAGAGCTCTTTGCCGCTTCTTTCCAACTGTTTGATCTTAACTGTTGCCAACACATCTGCTGCCTGCTCGCCACCCATTACGGATATCTTGCCAGTAGGCCACATCCAAAGCAATCTCGGATCGTAACCTCTGCCGCACATTGCATAATTTCCAGCACCATAAGAGCCACCAACTATAACAGTGAGCTTTGGCACATCGGCATTTGCAACGGCATGGACTAATTTGGCACCATTTCTGGCTATGCCTCCATGCTCATATTTCTTACCGACTATGAAGCCAGTGATATTTTGCAGGAATATCAAAGGTATCTTGCGTATTGTGCATAATTCGATGAAATGTGCCCCCTTCAAGCTGGACTCTGAGAATAGAACTCCATTGTTACCGAGAATACCAACAGGATAGCCCATTATGCGAGCAAAGCCAGTTACAAGACTAGCGCCGTAATATTCTTTGAACTCCTGAAAGCGGCTGCCGTCAACTATTCTGGCTATTACCTCCCTGATATCGAATGGAGTGCGAATATTTTTCGACATTATTCCATATAACTCTTCGGGATCATAGTAGGGGTCTTCGCTTTCTTCTCTGCCAATGTCGAATTTCGGTCGTTTATCGAATGCTTCTACGATATTTCTGGTTATATCGAGTGCGTGTTCATCATTTTGAGCGTAGTGGTCGGATACGCCTGATATCTTGCAATGTACATCAGCGCCTCCGAGTTCTTCGTCGGTTACTTCCTCGCCTGTAGCTGCTTTGACTAATGGCGGACCTCCGATGAATATCGTTGCCTGATTGCGAACCATGACCGTTTCATCGCTCATTGCGGGGACATAAGCTCCTCCAGCAGTACATGAACCCATCACCACGGCTACCTGAGGAATATTCTCAGCCGAGAGTCGTGCCTGATTGAAGAATATCTTGCCGAAGTGGTCTTTATCGGGGAAGGTCTCCGATTGATATGGAAGAAATATCCCTCCAGAATCCACTAAATAAATGCAAGGCAGACGGTTTTCCATAGCAATTTCCTGAGCCCTGACGTGCTTTTTGATGGTCATTGGGAAATATGTGCCGCCCTTTACTGTGGCATCATTTGCTACGATCATACACTCTTTGCCTTTAATGACTCCCACGCCAGTAACCACTCCAGCGGATGGCGCCATGTCGTCGTACATTCCATTAGCGGCAAGTGCGGAGAACTCCAGAAATGGTGTTTCTTTATCGCAGAGCATTTTTATGCGGTCTCTTACAAGCATTTTCCCTCGCTCAATGTGCTTTTGACGGTACTTTTCGGGTCCTCCGAGCTTTACCTGCTCGAGCTTTTCCTTATACTCTTTGACTAATTCTTTGTTGAAATCTTTGTTCAGCTGGAAATCTGGAGATTTGGTTGAAAGTTTTGATTTGATTCTGTTCATATTAATCTAATTCCCTTATTTATTAATTCTGCCGTAGTTTTCTTTTTTAAAGATAAAAATATTTTTGCTAAAATTGAAATAAAAAAAATTTCTGCCATAAATATCAGGTAATGAGCCGGATATGAAAACAAAATATTCTCACTATTTCCGTACATTCCTAAACCGCGATTTGGTAAATTTCATTTTAGAATATGTTGCACTTATTCTATCAATTTTCAATTCTAACCAGACTACAAACTGCTGAATGCTAATATGGGAGTTGAGAATTTGGAATTGCGAATTAGTAAAGAAAACTGATGTCTTATCACTGACAACAAAAAGAAAGCGGATATATTAAGTGTAAACACCCCCTCAATCGCCCTCTTAAGAGAGAGGTAAAATCATTATATATCAACAGCTTACTCTTTCCCTTATTCATAAGGGGCTGTGTGATAGCCCCTGAAAACTCAAGAATTGATCCCCCTTGTGTTCCCCCTTAAAATTAAGGGGGACTTTATCTTACTTCCCCGCTTGGTAAGAGGGGGAGGTTAAAACATTATATATCAACTGTTTACTCCCTCCCTTATTCATAAGGGAGGAGCGGGGAGGGATCAATTATGAGATTTTGCAATGGTCTCAGCCTATATGAATACACTTCTACATATTTCCTGAAATATTATACTTAAAAACCTTATTCCAATTACTGAATAATACTCTTTCTTCCGAACTGGTGCTGTGGCAGGTAGAACAATCGCTTAGTTTTCTCCCTGCATTTCTGAAAATTGGCTTCTTCTCTTCTCTTTCGTGGCAAGGGATACAGTTTTTGTGCATTGCATCCATATAACTGTCAGCAAGAAGGAAACTGAAATCTTTATTCAGATCATTGCGAAGATTCATATCATCTAAATGACACTCAGTGCATTCAGCTGCATTACTATTGGTTCTAGCCTGCTTTCTCGGGTGGCATACGTTACAGGATTTGTTCTCAGGGTGCATCCCCCGAAGTCCGAGATCTTTTGCTATTTCCTTAGTATGATAAGTGTGGTCGAATATCATAGTTTCCTGAAGCATCTTCTTGTGGCATCTGGCGCATGGCGTTGAGTGATCATTAGGCATATTAATATGATGGCATTGCACGCAGGATTCTTTGCCTCCCATATATTTTTGGTGTTGTAAATGAGGGAATTTCGTAAAATCATTCTTTGAATTGCCGTCAATAAGTAATACAGTTCTTTCAACGTCCAACCCCCTCGCTGGTTGTATGTTCTGTTCTTCCTGCGTATCAAATGGTGGATACATTGCCACAAATGCAACAGGAATAATGAACACGCCTATAATACTAATTCTGTAAACTCCATTATGCAAGACGTTCAGCCAAACTCTGGAAAATGAATCAAAGGCTGCATGGAAAAGCCCATTCTCGGCTTTCTGCTTTCGCCATAATTCATCAAATATTGTGAAATTCTCGGTAATATACATCATAGCTAAAGCCGCTGCTGATACCACTCCAATGCTTACTGCCCACTCTGCCAGAGAGGGAAAATAAACTATACCTGCGCTTTCAAAGAAACCAAATATAACTACATTCATTCTGTTAAATACCACTCCTATAGCGGCAGAGGACGAAGCAATTCCCAGCCCATAAACAGATTTGCGTGTTTTTGGTATAGATATTAATATGATCGGTATTATTGCCGTCATCAATATCTCGATAGTATAAAACCAGCTTTCCCATGTGCCGGCAAGCAAGCTGTTGATAGAACCATATGCGAAAAGATCATAGACCTTTATAAGTAAATAAATGCCCATAATGGAAGCCGCTATGATAGCAAGACTTTCGAGCATTGGCATATCTTTGCCGTAAGCTTTTGGTCTGTTATATTTTGCTCTACCATCTATAGTGCAAACCAGAGTCTCTTCTTTAGTGAATTGCCTGCCAAAAACGGGAATCGGATTGTAAAGACGGGCATAAAGCATCTTCACAAATATCAGAAAGAACATCCCCCCTCCAATAGCTGACACTATAAACATAACAGGCAACCATCCAGAATACCACAAATCATGCAATCTGAAAGGTGTGGTAAGAAACAGCGAACCCAGTGATGAATGGTGCAAAGATGATAGCGTAATGCCTATCATAACCACAACAGGAGCAATTTTATGCAAAAATTTCACTGTTTTATTCAGATTATATTTCTCAAGAATATTTGGTGATAACTCAATTACAGTTACAGTAAAATATAATATTACGCACCAAAATACTTCAAAAAGAAATGAATGTATATTCCAGAAAACGAATGGATGCCAGAAACGATATGGCAAACCAATATCAAACAGCAATGCCATACATGATGAACCATAGCCAAGAAATGCTATTAGTATCGCAGGCCTTACAAGAGGTTTGAATCTCTCTATCTTTAAAACATAAGCCAAAAATCCTACTGTAAACCCGCATGTAGAAAGCGCAACACCAGCTACCATATTGAATATCTTCCATAATCCCCAAGGCATTTCATCGGAAAGATTTGTCGTTGCTCCCAATCCGAACCACATCCTGAATATTGCTGCGACAACTCCCCAGAAAACTAAGAACCAGAGAATATCTTTGATATATCTTATTTTGCTTTGCATTTATTTATCCTCGCTTTCGGTTACATTGTTCATTTTTTCTTTTGATAATTTATTGCGTCTGTTCACTATCCAATTCAAACCTATCAATCCCGTGGCCACACTTGCTGCAATTATTGGTGTTGCTTCGACTACCGGTTCTGTCATTTCGGGAATAGATTCTTTTGCTTTATTGGTCCACCCTATTTCTTCTAAAGACACATCTGAGATATAAAGTACAGATGTACCGCCAAATTCGGTTTCACCCCAGACATGGTCAACATATTTCTTTTTGTTTTTTGCTATTTTTTTGTGTGCAATTCTTAATAACTTATCTCTGTTGCCAAATTTAATTGCATTGTTCGGACAGTTCTCCACGCAGGCAGGGATATTTCCTTCAGTTAATCTGTCGAAACACATCTCGCATTTCTTTACTAATGGACTTGTCTTATCCCATTCATATCTCGGCACTTCAAAAGGACACGACAGCATACAGTAGCGACAGCCGATACATTTGTCTGCATCATAGACTATCGGACCTTCCTTCGATTTAGTTAGTCCACCAACTAAACAGGCAGAAACGCAGCTTGGCTCTAAGCAGTGCATACAGCTTTTGCGTGCAAACGTATCCTTACTTATCTCAATTAAACTCAATAATCTATTAGCCGACAGCCCATCTTTCGATACAGCTCTGTCATAATCAGCTTTCTGGGGATCTAAGTTATTTGCATTTATACAAGCACTTACACATTTCTCGCACCCGGTACATTTCGTTACGTCAAATAATATTGAATACATTATACTTTCGCCTCCTTCCCAAATAAAGCGTGGGCAACGCGGTCGCCTGCTCCCGGCTTAAGCTGCCAATGGACAGGAGATAATCTATCAAAGAAATAAAGAACTATATGTGCAAGTTTAGTAAATGGTATTAATATAAACACTAATTCTCCCGATAAAATATGCAGAAGCATCGTTAATTCCCATGTAAATGGATTTACACTGGGATGTCCTGCCATATAGCCAAATACCAAAGGCAATAGAATTGCTATTAGTATAATATAATCTATCGGACGGCCCATAGCTCTGAATCTGGCAAGGAAAATCCTCGACATCAGCAAGCCTATAATACAACCAATAGTTAATATTGTCAGCCAATCAGCAAATCCTCTGCCAATAGACGGCAAACTCACTCCCAACAGATCTTCCCATAATACTATATGATCTACCAGAAAAACTGCTAACAGTATAATACCTATATGAAACAAAAACGAGCATATAGAGAAAAATACCGTTCCTTTGATCAAATGCTTCAGAGGAACTATCCATGAAGCCATATCCTGAAAAATTTTCTTCCAAGACACATTTTTGAGTCTCGCCCCTTTGGCAAAAAACAAAAAATATATCTGTATAATTACATGCCTGCCAAGTCCCAATAACATTATTAAAAACGTTATAGCAAACAAAGGCCCCTTTGCAAAATCAATCCACCATTCCATAATTCAATCCTATATAGTATATTTTACATTTCAAACATTGCGGCTTCTTCCTGGCGTTCTTTCGGTGTTTTACCACCGGGTATGAATATTGCCTTAAGTATCAAGTCATGAAGACCAACTACTTTACAGGGAAGCTTATAGTATTCCACTAATTCTTTCAGTTGTTTCTTGCAGTTAGCGCATGGAGAAATTACTATCTCAGCACCTGTTTTTCTTATCTGTTCGGCTTTTACTCTGCCGCCTATTTCCATTCTGTATTCGTGTATTTCATCAACAGATACAAGCCCTCCTCCGCCACCGCAACAGAAATTATCCATACCGCCGGGAGTCATCTCTACATAATCTTTGCAAAATGTGCGTATTATTTCTCTTGGCTGGTCAACTATCCAACCTGAACGGGCAATATTGCAAGGATCGTGGTAAGTTACTTTCTGAGTGATTATATCAGGATCTAATTTGATCTTACCTTTCTTAATGCACTCCAGAGTATATTCCATAAAATTCAACACAGGATAAGGATCCTTACCCCCGAATACAGGAACGAAATAATGAGCTGATCGCGAGGCGTGTCCGCATTCGCCTATTAGCATTTTTTTGCCGTTTAATCTGTCCACTTCGGCTATCAACTGCTGGATTATCTTTTCTAAATGCCAATCACTGTAAAATAAGCCATAATTAATACCATCGAAATTTCCTGTCCCTATTGTCCATTTATCCCAATCACCAGCGGCATAAAGCACGGCGGCATTCCCCATCAGAGTTTCCGGCTCCATCAGATAATCACTGACAGCACAGAAAAATACGTACTCTTTGTCTTTCTTATCAACAGGGAAATCCATTTTCACACCCGTCATATCTTCTAACTCTTCAGACAGGAAGTCCAGAGTGTTCAGCATTGCTTCTTTAGGTATCTTTGAAGTGTTATGAGTATCGCCTTCTAACTGCTCTCTGACGCTTACCTGCAAAGCTTTTGGAACTATACCAATCAAGCTCAGTATATATCTGCCAAGACGCGTCAGCAAGCCATGATCCACACCCATCGGGCACTCCCTGGTGCAACGCCTGCAGGCAGTGCAACGGTAGAACAAGTCAAGCATCTCGTCAATCTTATCATCAGTTAGCTCAAAATTATCAACTGAGAATCTTGAGCCAAACCATCCACCTATAGAGAAATATCTCTTATAAACATCCAAGAGTATATTAGTTTTATAGCAGGGGATATCTTTGGGATCGCCAGTAGTCATATAAATCGGACAAGCTACGGCACAGCGGTTGCATTTTGCTGTAGTTGTGCAATATGAATCCAACAAGGATTTGTAATCAGTATAATGCAGGACTGCCGCAAAAGCATCGAGAAATTTACCTACTCTATTGCCTCTGTCATAATTTTCCATATAATAAGGATACTTAAATTCCTTTTCCTGCTTTTTTTGTACTTCCTTTTGCTCAAACATGATTTTCTCCAAATTATTAAACAATCTGGCAACTAAATTACAATTTCCATACCGAAGCAACAGATTAAAGAAAAAAATATTAATAGCATAGGAATAATACTATTGATATATCAAATTGAATATTAGTTAAATACTTGTTAATAAATAATTTAACAATTAATAGAAGATTTATAGATTTTTTTATTTATTTTTATAAAATTCAATCATATATCAATCACTGTTGCAACAAATTGTAACATAAAACGTTGCAGATGTTGCAACACTGTATTGCAATGCAACGCTGTTGCAACATATTTTTTATGATTAATTTTAACGTAAAATATTATTTAAAATTTTTCTAATATTTTTTTCCAAATATTACTTCTGCCACAGATCAAACGTAATTACATGCCATAAATAACAATTAACCAAATTATGCAAATAATGAAACATCATACTTTCTCTTTTACTTCGATTTACCACCGTAACTACTGGCATATATCTTGTAAAAGTAAAGAGCAGAAAGGAGAAAGAAATGCTATACGGAATACCATTATTTGGGAAAAGAGTTGCACCGAGATGCACAATAGCAGATGAGTTATTCCTCGTAAATGTCAGAAGGAATACAATTCAGGAAGCTAAGAAAATTGAGATGAACGGCAAGAACTGGCAAGATATTATGAAGATCTTATTCCATCAGAATGTGGATATTCTGGTTTGTGGAGGTATCAATAATATGGAAAAGAACATTGCCAGATCAAACGGAATAAACGTAATTGATAACGTAGCCTGCAGCCAGGAAGAGCTTATCAAAGCTATAGAAAATAACAAACTGCGTCCTGGTTTCGGATTCATTTCTGAGGACGATCCTGATCTGAATCCAGATGATTTCATACCCGAAGTGGATATTTCCGAAGTCTATGTAAATTGTCTGTACTGCGCCAGCAAGGAATGCATGAAGGGTCTGAAATGCCCATACATAAAGAGTATTGAGCTTCCCGAATGTACACGCAGCGAAGAGCAGATGCTGAATGCCGCTATAGATATTGCTTTCGAAGATGAACGTAAACTTTGTAGAATGTCTGAGGTGGTATATTATTGTTTAGAGATGAAATATAGCAGAATTGGTATAGCATATTGCACTGAGCTTAGCGAAGCAACTGAAATATTAGTTTCTGTTTTAAAAAGGTTTTTCGACGTTATACCTGTATGCTGCATGATCTCTGGAAAAAACAGAGATAACGGCAGATCATCATGCAACCCATTGGCTCAAGCAAAAATCTTGAATGTAATGAAAACTGATTTTAACATTATTGTTGGTCTGTGTATCGGCGCCGACAGCATTTTTATAAAAGAAAGCCAATCACCAGTAACGACACTTTTTGTAAAAGATAAATCCTTGGCTAATAATCCCATCGGAGCTTTGTATTCAGATTATTATCTAAGAGAAGTATCAAAAAGCACAATATAAATTGTTTAACTTATAAATTGAAAGGACAGAAAAATGGCAGTATTAGCATTTAACGCAGTAGGATTTGCAGCCCACTACTCAAAGCAAGGCGATTGGGCATTCGATTATGCACTGAAACTTTCCGAGAAATCAGGAATGCAACTAAACGTATTTCATTTCCTTAGCGATCCGTATGATCCTTATGATACAGATTATAAAAAGATGGACCCAAAGAAAGTAGAAGATATAGCAGTGCAAAAGGAAAAAGAACTCCGCATCTATTACGACAAGAGAGCAGGAGAATATCTGAAAGTCGGTTTTCGTGTATGTTATGACAAAAGCTGGACAGAGCTTCACCGCTGTCTGCTGATCAGAGAATTTCAGGTTCTGGTTCTTGGATATCCTGAATTTGGAGCATACTTTGCAAAGTATCCTATAGAAGAATTCGCAGAGAAATTTATCTCTCCAGTTGTTCTGGTGGGACCAGATAGCCCAGATCAGTTCTTCCTTAATCATCAAGCGGTTCAGTTAGTGGACAAACTGGGATTGGAAGACAAGCAGTGGAGCGAATTAGAAGCAATTATGGTTTGATTTCTTAATCTAAAACTAAATAATATTAATATGAACATCCCTTAACCCACTCTTGGTTAGACCGGACTAAGGGGTGTTTCCATTTCATAGCATTCAGCTTTCAGCGTAAGAATATGATTATATAAGATTTCCTCACTTCGTAAGAGGCACATGAGGGTTTTTACATTTTATAGCGATCAGTGTATAAGTATTGATTGATTATATTAGACTTCCTCTTTCCCTGCTGATAGGATTGCAGGCATTCGTAAAATCGGGATTTATATCTTTCCAGGGGTTTTTGAAAATATATCCTGTTTAATAATAATCTTCGGTTAGCCTGAAGCCAAGGTTTCTGACATTGCAACGAAAACAAATTTTCTAATAATTTTCTTAGCAAAATTGCATAATTTTTTTATATTGGTTTTATTAAGCAAGTACTATTGTTACTTTCGGAATTAATGATTTATGTTCTTGTGGAAAAGAATATTGATTTGAAAGGGAAAAACTAAAATGAAAGATATGCTTCAAAAGAAATCCGATGTGCTTTGGGAAATACCGAAATCTACTCGCGAAGACATGCTGGTGCCTGCATGGATATTTGCTTCCGAAAAATTACTCGGATTGGTATTCCGCGACAGATCCATTCAGCAGTTGATGAATGTAACTACTTTACCGGGTATTCAAACAAGAGCCGTAGTTATGCCCGACGTTCACGAAGGTTATGGCTTCCCAATCGGTGCCGTTGCCTCTACTGATATTGCCGATGGAGTCATCTCTCCTGGAGGTATTGGATATGATATTAACTGCGGCATTAGATTATTAAAAACAAAGATCTCCCATGAAGATATTCATAATAAAATTGATGAATTATCAATAGAGATAAACCGGCAAGTACCATCAGGTGTCGGCAAGGGAGGTTCTCTGAAGCTTACCCAGAACGATCTGGACGATGTTCTGAACAAGGGTTGCCGTTGGGCAGTAAAGCATGGATATGCAGATGAAGACGATCTAAAATATATAGAGTCTTTCGGCTCTTTAGAAAGTGCCGACTCGAAAGCTGTATCGCCAAGAGCCAAAGAGCGGGGAAGCAATCAGCTCGGCACGATGGGAGCAGGAAATCACTTTGTGGAAGTAGATGTTGTAGAGTCAATTTTTGATGCTGATGCAGCAAAAGTTTTCGGTCTTTTCAATGGGCAAATAGTAATTCAGATCCATACAGGTTCTCGCGGTCTTGGTCATCAGGTAGCTTCAGATTATATAAAAAAAATGATAGGTACTCTGAAAAGTTTTGGCTATGATCTGCCAGATAGAGAGCTTGCCTGCGCTCCCATTTCTTCTCCTGTAGGTGAGGAATACTTCGCAGCTATGTCTGCCGCAGCTAATTACGCCTGGACTAACCGACAGTTGATAACACATGAAGTTCGAACTGCATGGAAAAATGTCTTTGGCAGCAATGGCGGATATGTTTCTCTGCTTTATGATGTAGCTCATAATATTGCTAAAATTGAGGAGCATACTATCAATAATGAAAAACGCCATGTGATGGTTCACCGCAAAGGTTCTACCCGTGCCTTCCCTGCAGGTCATCCTGAAGTAACTCCAGAATACAGGAACATCGGGCATCCAGTGCTTATTCCAGGTAGTATGGGTACAGCTTCTTATGTTTTGGTCGGACAGCCAAAGAATATGGAACAAAGTTTTGGCTCTACCTGCCATGGTTCTGGTCGGACTATGTCCCGAACGGCGGCTCGAAAGAGAATATTCGGAAAAGATCTTTTTACCAAACTAAAAAATATGGGTATTTTTGTTCAGACGGGTTCGCTGAAAGGCCTTGCCGAGGAAGCTCCAGATGCCTACAAGGATGTAGAATCTGTAGTTGAAGTTGTTCATAATGCCGGTATAGCTACCAAAGTAGCCCGACTAAGGCCTTTAGCTGTTGTAAAAGGATAAAACTAAAAGCCCTATTTAACTCTGATAAATCTTTTGCGGAATACTCCGCTTTCGGTGATCATTGATACATAATAAATTCCAGCAGGCAAATTGCTTAAGCTGATATACTCAGAAATTTGTCCTGAGTTAGGTGTTATCCCTAAGGTTTTATTGACTATTTTACCCTCAGCATCAGTTATCATTATTTCATAATTAGTCATATATCTCAGCTCAGATCGTATCAGTATCTCGTCTCGAGCAGGATTGGGGGTAACAGATATTCTATCTTCCTGATCTTTTGCTGAAATTTGTACTATAATAATGTCATCAGCAAAATATCTAATATTATCTATATATCCCTCAGATTCAGGATTTTGAATGGCAGATATTTCATAAGGAACAGCATTGCCATAACTATCAATGAATTTCATTGTAAGCAATTCGCCTTCTGAACTGCCATCTTTAACCTTAGTCATAGAATTATCTCCCCAAACAGTAACAGCCGCCATTCCGTCAATAATTCTTCCAGCGCCGACAAGCTGTCCAGAAGAATCCCAGACTCCTGCTTCTATAGCATCCTCTAATTCGGAGGCAGCGATTATCAGAGTAGAGTTCTCCCCTGTTCGCTCGAATTGAAGTTGCAAAACAGATGTAGAGAAATCGCTAATACCCTTAGAAATATTCTTTGGTAAAGAGTTTTCAGGATAGAGCAAATCGCATTCACTTTGAGCATATACTTTGTACCCCATACCAGGATACATTTGCTGAATAGAATTGATGTTCAGTGCCGGGAAGTAAATATCTCCTGCACCATTTTTAACAATTAAAATATTATCAACAATATCGCTGAATGCATTTGCAACAGGCATTGCAGAATTTCTGAGATATGCGATCATATTCCATCCCTCGCTTAATTCTATAGGATTATCTTCGGGAGAAACCGATAGCCCGGTAATCTCCAGCTCTTCAGCATTAGTCATATATATATTATACCCTTTAGCAAATATCCAATTTCCAATACTATTAATACCTAAGTCGGGGAAATATATGTTACCATTACCGTCTTTTGCTATCAGCATCGAAGATTCAATAGTTCGAAATATCGTTTCTATATCAGTATCCTCAGGTTGTATAAATGAGGAAATCAGATTCCAACCCTCTGTAAGTTGAATGCTCTGTACGTGCATACCTAAAGAACGTATAGCAAAGACATAACTAATTTCGCCATCAACATAATAGTCTGGATCGCCAGACCGTATTGTAGCTTCTGCCTCAATTTCCTCTCCGTTTTGGGCATCCCATAGTTTAAAAATAAAATCTTCATTATCAGCAAATCCATCTTTTTCAGGAGTCTCTAAGTCGTCTCCCCATACTGTAATAGATAAAGATTCATTATTCCAGACTCCATATCCACTGCATAAAGTATCATTTCCATCCTGATAAAACACTCCTATTGCATCGCCTGGTAATGCATTTCTCGTCCTTATTTTAATAGTTGCCGAGACTGGGATTATTATTTGCGAATATGAGCCCGTATTTTCTGTAAAATTCCACGAAGGTGGCGTATCAAAATGGGTAGTAAATGTCCATATCTCAGACCAATGACTATCGCTATTAGCAGTTTGTGCCTTTACCTTCCACCAATATCTTTTCTCAGGGGACAATCCCTGTAAAGTAATCGAATTAGTAGTAATATCTGTTCTTCGAATAGCTATATTAGAAAAATCCTCATGATCAGAAACTATTATCTCATACTTTGTGGCGCCAGTTACCTGACCCCAAGAAAAACTAAGACTTGTAAAAAGACGCGTAGAATTACTAACTGGCGACAAAAGCAAAGGAGCGGCAAGAGCTGTGGTAAACTGCCAAATATCAGACCACTCGCCTGTATATTCACTGTTGCCAGCTCTTACTTTCCAGAAATAAGTTGTATTATGATCAAGATTAGTAAGCTGGTAAGTATTATTATCAAGATTGGAAATTTCTGCAATTATTTCCTCAAAACTTTCATCAGTAGCAACTATCAGATGATAAAAATCAGCAATTCTGATATTTGACCATAAAAGATCAACAGTTAAATCATTCTTGTAAGAACCATCTGAAGGCGAAGCTAATACAGGTACTTCAAATTTTGTACTGAAAGAAAACATTTGCGACCATGGGCTAGCCATCTCCCCTGCTACAGCTTGCACTCGCCAATAATAATCAGTTACCGGATCTAAATATTGAACTTTATAAGTAGTGTCTGTAATTGATAGCAAATTGCTGGCTAATACTCCATAATCATCATCCTCGAAAATTTGGATATTATAGCTCTCGCTTTCACTCACACCAAGCCAAGAAAGCCATGGAGAAAGAGGAATATTTTCGCTATTATTTTCTGGCAGCATAAGCTTTGTGGCTGGCAAACCGAATACCATAGAAATATAAATATCTTCTTCGCCAATACTTTCTAAGCTTATACCATTAAAATATGCTGTGCGTTTGAAACCGCCACAAGCATAAACATTTGAATACTTATCAGTACCAATACCAAAGCCAGTATCTTCGTAGTTCCCACCTATTGCTTTTTGCTTGAGTATTTCTCCATCAGAAGTTATCTTCAGAACAAACACATCAGTACTCCCAAAAGTTTTAAGTATAACTTTGTTATCAAATATAGAAGTAAAAGCGTAATTACCTATAACATATATATCACCGTCCTCGGTTACTTCAATATCATTGGCAATGTCAATTATACCAGGTCCACCACCCGAAAAAGCCCATCTGTAATTGCCATTCATATCGTAAGAGCAAACAAAAGCATCTCTTAAACCATTACTGACAAGACTATCATTAGGTGAAAAATAGACAGAACCAATAAATGAACCGCTCAGATATGTATTACCATTTGTATCTGCAGAAATACTCAATGCATTCACACTTCCTGACACAGAACCTGCGGATTCCGCCCATAGACAATCTCCGCTATCATCAAATGCGGCTACGAAGGCATCTTCCTCTCCAATGGATTCTACTTCAAAGCCACCAAAATCTACCGTGTTAGCAAAAAAACCAGTTAAATATACTCGTGAATCGGCATCCACTGCTATCCCATTAGCTTCGTCAAATTCATCGCTGCCGAACCCTTTGCCCCATTCAAAAGTTCCCGAAGTATCTATTCGGGCAATAAAAATATTCGTCATTCCATTGCTGAAGAGAGTATCAATTTCGGAATCAAAAACTAAAGTATCGCTGTAATATCCGGATATATAGATGTCCTCATAATTGTAAGACTCTATATCAGTAATTCTATCGGGAGCGAGGCTACCTAAAGATCTTGCCCAGATACAACTCCCTGAGCTGTCATATTTTGCTATGAACATATCTTCATCGCCATTACTGATCAATGTTATGGACTCAGAGAATTCAACAGAACCCGAAAACCCACCGGCAATAAAGATACTGCCTTGATCATCTGCAATTACTGAAGTAGCTATATCCCTGCCATTACTACCAACAGACTTTGCCCATAGACAATCCCCCCTACTATCATGGCGGGAAATAAAAATATCTTTTGAACCATAATGATTTAGCAATATATCATCAGAAAACCTGGCTTCTCCTGAAATATAACCAACAGTATAGACATTACCCAGCGTATCTGAACAAATATCAAGTGCTGTATCTTCGTAAATGCTACCTGCTCCAGAAGCAAAAGCTATAGATGGAGCATTGACACTGAATACACGGGGCTGATTCCAGTATCCGAAACTATCCCCCTGTGTTGCACGTACACGCCAGTAATATGTACCTTTATTTAGCAATAAATCTTTCTCAGTATCAGTAATATTAGAATCATTGAATAATAATGCTTTAAACTCAGGGCTTGAAGATACCTGAAGATGATATCCATCGCTATTCATAACGTCATCCCAAATCAAAGTGATTTCCTCTTCAGAAATATAATTATTCTCAGGGAATAAAAGCTCAGGAGATGATGGATATTGCTTCAAGAGAGTAAATTCCCATATATCCGACCAATCAGAAGAATTTTCACTGTTTTCGGCTCTGACTCTCCAATAGTAAGTGGCTCCATATTCAATATCATAGATTGGCAATTGCTCATCGGCAACGTAATCGAAGCGGCGAATAAGATTGCTCATATCCTCAGTATCAAAAAGCTGAATCATATAACTAAAAGCTCCTTCAGATTTTTCCCATGATAAAACCGGGTCGGCTGTTAGATTAGATTCATTAACTGGAGCTATTAAAAAAAATTCAGAAGGCACTCCCTGCCCGGTAACAAATCTATGTGGATTCGACCATAAGCTCTGCTCCACATCGTTGTTTGCACGCACTCGCCAAAAATAAACACAATTATCGGTAAGTTCATCCGACTCAAAAAATGTTCCTGCTATATTCTCTGAATTGATCATTAAATCATTAAAACGATGATCAATGGAAACCTGCAAGTGAAAATCAGCAGCATTCTCTGTTTCCTGCCACGAAAAAGTAGCTGGTGTGGATACTACTATCTCATCAGGTTCAGGCTCCACCATAACGGGAGCGGCAAGCTCTGGCAAATCCTCGCCTGTCAATAACACAAATATATCAGTAGCCCCCCTGCTTTCCAATTCATAAGCATCTACTGTCATTGAATCATTAAAAACTCCTGCCAGTGCTGTTCTTTCTTCTGAATTAATAGATACGGCTTCATCGCTGCCAGAACCCCCGACTGATGAGGCGTAACGGCATACCCCCAAAGAATCATAAGAAGCGAAAAATGCATCTGTCTCTCCGTTACTATTGATGTAATTTGAAGCGTCGAATACCATGCTTCCTGAAAAATATCCGCAGATCTGCACATTATGCTCACTGTCCAATGACAGATCATAAACGCCATCTGATACGGTGCTCCCTGCTCTTTTTGCCCAAACAGCAGAGCCATCGGGGTTATGTTTGGATACATAGACATCAGTAGAACCAATAGATGTAAGTGATATACTATCATCAAGATCAATAGTCCCCAAAAAATAACCAGTTGTATAGATCATTTCTGTTTCGCTAATGTCAATAGACATTCCGAAGTCAGTAGATGTGCCGCCAAAAGATGTTGCCCACTGGCACTGCCCAGTGTTGCCGAATTTAGAAATAAAAATATCTGAACTTCCGTTACTGTATATCTCACCTACATTATCAGGGAAAGTGGCTGAGCCATTATATCTGCCGATAATATATGATGCTCCGTTAGTATCGCAGGCAATATCATTTGCAAAATCGAGTGATGTGTAACCGCCTGCAGACTTTGCCCACAAACACAAACCATCATGATTTAACTTTGCAACGAAGATATCCATTCCCCCATTTGTAGAAACAGAAATATTATTACCAAAATCCATGAAATATGTAAACATACCCGTAAGAAGTATATTGCCGTAATTGTCTATAAGGATTGATGAGATATTGTCATATTTTAAATAGCCGAACCCTCTTGCCCAGAGCAATTCGCCCAAAGTATTAAATTTTGCTATAAAAAAATCCTGATCTCCACTATTATATATATAAGTATTATCATTGAAAAATAAAGTGTCAGAATAGAAATTACCCGCTATATAAATATTACCTTCGTTATCTAAAGATAGAGATTTGCCGTACTCGTTGGATGCTCCTCCTATTTGGGCAGCCCATATACACTCACCTGATAGATCGTACTTTGCAAGGTAGCAATCACTGCTGCCCCTGCTTAATAATGATACATCACCAAACTCAGCTTCCGAAGAAAAACTGCCTGTAACGTAAGAATAATCATTATCGTCCTGCACTATAGAATAAGCAGTATCTTCGCTATTGCTTCCTGCTCCTGACGCTCCGATAATGTTCTGCTGTGAAAGAGTATTCAATGGCAGTAAAACTAACTGAATAATTGCAATAACGATCAGTGTAACCAATAATTTGTAACTCATATCTCTCCTAATATTTTAGTCCTAAACTCACGGCTGAATTAAGCAAAAATAATACCATTAACAAAAAATTCCGAATAAATAAAAAATCCTGATTGAAAATATCAAGACTATTTCAAAACTAATAAATTTTATAATATTGCTATTTTGAATAATATAACAACATCGCAACTTATTGAGATACTATAAGCTATCCTCACCCTCTTTTTAATGAGCTAGTGTGATAGCCCCTGAAAACTCAAGAATTGATCCCCCTTGTATTCCCCCTTAAAAGTAAGGGGGAAAGCCCCAAGTATATCTATGGCATAGGTTTACTGTTGAAATATAATATTTTAACCTCCACCTTTTTAAAAAGGGGATTTTTTTTGGTTTTGCATTGGTCTTGTAATGACATGAGCTTCTTAGTGTCATGTCAAATATTAATTGTCAATCAATCAGGAATGATTGATCTACTAAA
>CAYQTZ010000004.1:0-23321 GCA_964420565.1 uncultured Hyphomicrobiales bacterium | reverse complement strand
ATATATTACATTTCAATGAGTTACTCCCTCTCTTGATAATTAAGGGAGGGTCGGGGAGGGATCAGTTTTTGGACTTTTTCAATGGTCTAAACTTATTGCAGGAATGAATTAGATATAAGTAATAACTATTTCTGGTAGAATAATAAGTCGTGAATGTTTACATTAGGGTTGACATGACATTAGTAACATATCCCAAAATCAATCATCTTGTCGGCTTCAAACCTCTTGCCTGCAACACTGAATCTATTTCATTTTCGGGATAAAATCCTTCGTGCCTGTGAAACTCCACACCTTTTTCATCAAGAAATACCTGTGTAGGCATTAAACGTATTTTATAAGGTGCAGCGGCTGCGGGGTCTTGTATAATATCTATAAACAAAACTTCTAATTGTTCTTCGCCGTAACGCTCTTCCAAAGATATCATTACTGGTTGCATCTGTTGGCATGGTACGCAGCTAACAGAGCCTATCTCGATAAATGTGATCTGAGCTACTTTGTCGTCAAGTATATTTTCTGTTGGTGAATCTTGCGAGCAAGAAACAAATAATGTTAGAAATAATACGATAGAAAGTATTATCTCTAATTTATTTTTTAGTGTCATGCTTTTTAGTCCTCAAATAATTTTATTTGCCATGTTAAATTAAGAGCAAACGAAAAGTCATTAGCTAATTGATATCCATTATAGTATTTATAAAATGGATAATCGAAAAGTGCGGATATATTAAAATCTCCAATCACGTAATTTATCTGGGGGGATATTATGAAAATATTACCACCGGAGTCATCATAAACTTCACCCATATACGCATCTTTTAATCTATATTCATTTCTGATCTCGATAATACCAGTAATCGCATCGAAAATATTTTTTGCTGTATAAAACGATGTATAAAAGCCAGTGCCATACTGATAATCAAGATTGTTCTCTGCGTTGATATCTGTTCTATGAATGAGAATGAACCTTAAACCATGATCTTTATATCCTTTATGTAAAAAAGCCTGAAGTACCAGACCATAAGCTCCCGTAGAAGGCAATACATACTGAGGAAGATTCTCTTCTTGTATTACCAATGGCAATCGCCCACCTATGCCCGCAGTTATCTCAAATTCATTCCTTATGCTGTAGAATAGATTATACTTGCCTGATATCAGCACATGAGACAATCCCCCGCCAGATAAAGAATAGTAATTAAAATCCTGAAATTTTTGCGGGAAAGCTCCAAGCTCTGCTTCTAATGTGAATTTATTAGTAACACCATAGCCAAACAATAAACCCATGTAATGGATATGGTAATTATCAATCAGCCCCTTTTCGGCAATAACATCTCCTCTATAATATGTATCTCCGGCACTATAACGATAAAATGTTGTAGCTCTGAAAAATCCTTCCCTAAGCACTCCAATGTTAACTGTTCCTCCGACAGGGGTAAGACCTCCTACAGCAGCTCCACCCATACAAGAACACTGAGAGTATGCGTCATAAGCAGCAAAGATCATAAGACAAACTATCAAAAATCTATTCTTCATCTAAATCCTCTTCAATTATTTTTATGATCTGGTTTAGCCAGTCGTAGTATGGATAAGTGATCAGACCAATTTGTTTATCTTTTTTCAAAACAAAGACGCTTGGCGTGGTCGGTATATCAAAATTTCTATAAAATCCGCTTGGCTCTTCTAACTTATTATTTAATACATAAATAGAATACCTGTCTTCAATAATGTTGGCCCGATCGAATATTTTAAATAATTTTGGCAGATTTTCATGGCAATCTACGCAATCAGCACCAGCAAATATCACATATTTATATTCCCTGCCAGAAATTAGTTTATTTAAGTTGTCAATTTTTTCTTCATCTGGTTGATATGTTTGATAAATATCTATTGTTTCTGTGCTGTCTAACCAGATTTGTTTAGAAATTTTTCCGGTTACATTGGTTATTCCTTTTTGATCCTCATTCTTTACCGAACTGCAAGAAATCATAAAAAGGGTAAGTGAAAACAATATGATCAATACTCTCATCTCAGTGCCTCTATTAATATTTCTTCTAATCTGACATTTTCACTTTCCTCTTGCTGATGAAGAAAAGTGTCTAAAACTGAAAATATAGTTCCCCCACTTAAAGTAAATACAGAAGGTATGGACTTCAGTATTATTAAAGTATCAAAAGGATGACTTGCTTGAATATTTGGAGTATCAAAAAGAAAATAGCTTGTATCTGAAAGCTGAGCTGACTTAATGATCTTTGCAACAAAGGGAAGCAAGGAATCCATTTGCCCACAGCTAAAGCATGATGGCGAAGTATATAATAATAACTTATGAATAGAGGGATCAAAGTTCTCTTTTATGCTATCCAAAAGATCAATATCCGGCTTATATTCTTCAAAATAAAAGCTAAACCCGTAATATCTCCAATCCACGTTTATCTCATCGATTGTTCTTTGAACTGTAGCTAAATCAGCGGTATCATCATTGCATGCAGCAAAAAGAAAAATAAACGATACGAGAATGATCATAATTTTTTTTGAAAATTCATTTGATCGCATTTTCAACATCCTCCATTATATTGGGCATATAACCCGTTCTTTCATAAATTGTGTTACCTGTGCTATCAAAGAGAATATAATGCGGCTTTCCGCTAACCCCCATTGCTCTTTTAAATTCAGCATTTTCATCAAGATAAGTATCAAAATAAATGCCTTTGCTGCTTAAAAGCGGGGCAATTTTTTTGCTGTTTCTTATGTCATCTACCGAGACTAATATAATTTTCAAATCATACTCTTCTATCCACTTATCGGCTTCATCATTAATATCATCTAAGGCATTTAAACTTGGGTTGCAACATATTGAAAAAAATACTATCAGTACGGACCCTTCTCTACTAACAAAATTCTTCGTTTCTACTTCTTCGCCTTTGATAGATCTGATTTTTACATTTAAGATTTCTTTAGTATTTGCTATATTAGTGATAATAATAACTAATATTATCAAAAAAAAAGTCTTAATTATTTTATGATGATGTAATGACATAATATTCATATAGTTGTTTATTTTATATCTTGATGTTCGACGAGTGAACAGTCTGTATATTGGTTAGCATATCTTAGTCATTTCATTTGTTTCAACTAACATTTCAAGACTCCTGAATTATTTTGTACGGCTTCATTTTAAGTGTAAAATAAGCATTAACAGCCTAACCTTTCAATGAGTTAATTAATGAAATAAGACATTTGTGAAATCATAAAATTATCTCTTACCGCCGATTAAATAAAAGTATGTAGTAGCCCAATTGGCAAGCAAAACGATAATTCCGAACACAAAATTACCCAAGCTCATCATTCCCCAGCCAGACATAATATTTCCTATAGAACAGCCGCCAGCAAAAGCTGCACCAGTACCAATCATAAGTCCTCCAATTAAAGCAATAACCGTTTGATGTGGGTCTTTTGGCAGTAATCTTGATTGCCCCGACAATGCACCCGACACCCATGAGCCAGCCATAGCACTTAACACAAGAAAAACGAGCCAGACCACAACTTTCTTTTTGGGTTGTGTTGCTTCTTTTGGTTCATCTTTAGTAGTTTCTATTTTAGTAGATTTATCTTGTTTGGAAGTAATATACTTGATGTTCTCATTTTTTTCAAATATTACTAAAGAATATTGATATACTCCATGTGTAGCCCCAAGGGGATAATTTCTGCCACTATTATCGGATGTTAAATATGCAAAAGCACCAAGAATACCCAGAGCAATACCGGCGACCCAGGGTTTCCATGAGCGTTTCAGTGGAATTGCGAAATTATATTTCTTTTTTTTTAGAATCACATATAGAATAGTTCCGATCACAAATATGAACGCCAGAATTATATAAGGAATACCAGTTACTGAAAAAAGAGTTAAAGATTCTCCTTCGGCTCCATGAACTATAAAAGATTTCATCCATATATGAAAATCATTGAGAGGTCCCAATTCCACGGCTGCCACTCCGAACGGTACTGCCATCAATGCCATGATCGAATTAATATTCCCTGTTGCTCCTTTATATAATACACCACTTATGCAACCTCCTGCCAAGACCATACCCACACCAAATATGATACCACCAATTATGGAGCTGAACCACATAAATGGTTTAGGATTAACACTGATCAATCCAACATAATCAATAATAGACAGCGACAACATAGTAACTACAATAGCCACCCAAAATCCCCATAATTTACTTCTGTCTTTGAACATAACAGCTTCGCTCATTGCCGACGAAGCGCAGAGGTCTCCTTTTTGAAGGAAAAATCCAAATAAAAAACCGATTGGCACTGCGAGTAAATACCATTGGGATGTTGCTATACCGTAAACACCTGAAATGAGAGCAACTATGACAAATGTAGAAATTAAAAAAACTTTCATTATTACTAACCAATATTTATAATTCAATTATTTGCTATCAAATTACTAAAGCAAAAGAATGACTAACTGTATCGCTTTACTCTGGCTTGGATAATTTGCCCCAAGCTCCGGAATTCCAATTATTCAAAATTAGCTTACAGTTAATTTCTGACCGCTTCTATCATCTGGTTTTGCTATACAAAGAATATGATACCTATCAATATTTTTGATTTTTCTAAAATCTTCTTGAATTTCCTTTTCATTAGAAAACCATTCTGGTAAAGAATCAAGGTTGCTTTTAATGATAGGATCAATAATATTCTGAGAAATTCTATAATTTATCCATTTACCGTCTTTTTCATCTTCTATGAATCCTGTATTTCTTAGATATGATAAATGACTCGATACTGTGGCTGTAGATAACTGTAAAACGGAAGTTATCTCACAAACGCAAAGCGGCTTTTGCAAGAGCATCATCAGTATCCTTACCCTGTTCGGCTCAGATAGCACTTTAAATATCTCTATTTTTTTTCTCATTTTCTTCTAAATATCATTTTAACATTTCGCTAACCGTCTAAATATAATTTACAAATTATATTATTATTAACAAAACTCTTTCCTTTTAAAATTTTAGTTTTCATTAGTGAGTTTCTACAAACAATAGTAAGATTTCATTTGATTAACTTTAAATATCTATTTTGTCATGCATAGGCATAGAAACAATTTCAAAAACATTCGATTTTTCTTATATTGCTTAAATTATTTTTATAAAAAAAATGAATTATTAACTTTATGCGGATCATAAAAATGAAAGAAGTACTTAATTTTATTGAAACAGAAAAAGCCAGATTCTTAAATGAATTGATTACATTTCTAAAAATTCCAAGTATAAGCGGACTAAGGGAACACAACAAAGATACTTTGAAAGCTGCATTATGGCTTACCGAACACTTAAAGAATATTGGACTTAAAAATACGCGATCAGTAGAAACTAACGGGCACCCAATTGTTTATTCTGAATGGCTGGAGCTACCCAATGCCCCCACAATACTTATTTACGGACATTATGACGTTCAGCCAGTTGATCCTTTAGAGTTATGGACATCCAAACCATTTGAGCCAGAAATTCGAAATGGGAAAATTTGGGGGCGGGGCACTTCTGACGACAAAGGCCAGGTATTCACTCATATCAAAGCTTTGGAGGCATTTATGCAAATGAATGGCAATCTCCCCGTAAATGTTAAGCTTCTGATAGAAGGCGAAGAGGAGGCAGGCAGCAGCCATCTCGAAGGTTTTATTCGCGATAATCAGGAGATGCTCGCCGCTGATGTGGTGCTTATCTCTGATACTGAATGGTTTGCTGACGGTCTGCCGTCTATCTGCTACGCTTTGCGAGGTATTTCTTTTGTGGAGCTAAAAGTTACAGGTCCGAATCGCGACTTGCACTCGGGTACATTTGGCGGTGCAGTAGATAACCCCATAAATGTATTATGCAATATGATAAGTAAACTAAAAAGTAACGCCGGTGTTATTCAAATCCCAGGATTCTATGATGATGTAGCCGAGCTGACCCAGGAAGAACGTGATGGCTTTAAAGAATTGCCATTCAACGAAGATGACTATAAACGCGATCTCGGAGTAAAAAAACTCAATGGTGAAATCGGTTATTCTACTATCGAAAGAACATGGGCAAGACCATCCCTTGATTTGAATGGTATAAAAGGTGGCTTCATCGGAGAAGGTGCAAAAACTGTATTGCCATCAAAAGCATCCGCTAAAATATCTATGCGGCTCGTTCCGAATCAGAATGCTGACGATATTAGCTACAAAATTGCACGATATTTAAAGCAAATAGCACCTCCTACAGTTCAGGTCGAAGTTGATATACTACACGGGGGTAATCCTGTAATAGCTCCACGCAACCACGAAGCAGTTAAAGCAGGTATGCATGCACTCGAAGAGGCATTCGGCAAAAAAGCTGTCTTCATGAGAGAAGGTGGCTCCATACCTATTACTGAAATATTTGCAACCGTATTGGATGCTCCCTCCGTTTTGATGGGGCTGGGGTTACCGGGAGATAATATTCATTCACCTAACGAAAATTTTGATCTCAATAATTTCTATGGTGGAATAAAGGCTTCGGCATTGTTCTTAGATAAGTTTTCTAAGATGAAATAGTAATTCTTTTAGGATCATCGGATGATATTTTCGTTATCCGATGATCCTGAAAATGCTTAATACAGACATTGACAATCAATCCCAAAGAAGTTATTGCTATATAAAATGGCATGATGATAAATATGCATAAATGATACCAAAATGAAAATCATAGCTATATCCCTCCACAGTTTCGCCCGCCCACTTTTCAAAGAGACCATGTTATAGCCATCAGTCATGTCAGTTGTTGGTAAACAAATATGAAGAAACATTGAAAAAGAAAAACGCCTATATCTAATTATAACAACGTCTTACCCCCCCCTTTGCGTAATTTTGCAGGGTTTTGCTTGCGTTTTGATAACTTGGATATTCATCATTCTTTGGTGAACTAATGGTAGAAATGTTATAAGCAACAGTTGCTTTTTGGGGTTTAGTATTTTGACTATACTCGCTATTAACCTGATCTTACACTAAAGAGCAAAGCTATTGTAATAATTGCCGTGGAAATAAAGATTACTGGCTCTGCAATTTTTTCGAAGAAGGTTTGTTCTCGCTCGGGAATTATTCCTTTCGAGAATGAATATGATGAATTTTCTAAATAAGGTATATCGTCGCGGGAAACTTCATCTTCGTGTATCAATCTGATCTGCGGCAGCCCAAATAATATTCCGTTAGGTTTCTCAAGTGTATAGGTTATTATCAATAATACTTTACGGGATAAGGAATCACGATTCTCTAAAAGATCATAATCCACATCAATTTTTTTAATGTTAATTGATAGTTTAGAAACCTGATCCTTTTGGTGAGTGAAAAAAAACTTTGATACTTTTCTTCCCTCATTTAAAATATGCTGCTCGACAATCCAGTAAGCGGGATTTGGAGCAAATCGAATTATTAACGAATCCTCTCTGTTTTGTTCTAATCTGTGCAGTATTTCTGTGGCAGCGATTAAGGATAGAGAGTCTATTATCTCAAAATTTGAGTCTGGTTTTTGATTACTTGCATTACTGTTTGATGTTATTAATAACACAACAGAAATATTAATAATTAAGATAATAATAATTCTCATATATTCCCCAGAAAATTTGACCAATACTTCCTATGATCAAGACAATTTCAGAATATTAAGTTAATATTCTGATAAATCCAGTTATCTATTAAAACATCGACGATTGAAAAGCTGAATTTATTGAAAAAATACTAATTTCACATCTGATTCTTGCATATTATTAAAAGTCAATTTTTGGAGCTGAGTCAAGATTATTTTCAAGTTTGCTTCGTTTACAGCAAGAAATGAATAGACTAAAAAAAATATTGGACAGGAAATCTTTTTCTAAAGAAGATATAATTACTATGCTTTCCTTAACATCTGATCATGATATTGATCTGATATGCAAGAAAGCCAATGCAGTATTATTAGATCATATCGGGAGTGGCATTTACTTAAGGGGTCTTATAGAATTTTCTAATATCTGCTCATGCGATTGCTATTATTGTGGACTCAGGAAAAGCAATAAAGATTTTGAACGTTATATTCTTAAGAAAAACGACATCATTGCAATTGCCATAAATGCAGCAAAAAAGGGGTTTGCCTCTATTGTTTTACAATCAGGCGAAATACAAAACGAAAAATTTACTGAATTCGTTGCTGATTGTGTAAATAAAATCAAACAGATCACTAAGTCTGATTCGCTACCGGATGGATTGGGGATCACTCTCTGCTGCGGTGAGCAAAGTAACGATGTTTATGCCAAATGGTTTGATGCAGGAGCCCACAGATATCTACTTAGGATAGAATCTTCTGATCGAAAACTTTTTGAGAAATTTCATCCACCCGGGCAGTCATATCGCAGTAGATATGAATGTCTCAAATCGCTTAAAAGCATTGGTTACCAAACTGGCACAGGGGTTATAATAGGTCTTCCCGGACAAACAGTAGATCATCTCACCGAGGACATCATCTTTTTCAGAGATATGGATATTGATATGCTCGGAATGGGGCCTTATATTCATCATAATAATACACCGCTCTCTGATTATAAAGCATTATGGGAAAAAAACAGAAATGACACTTTCCTGATGTCCATGAAAATGATCGCCGTTTCGCGGATTGTTCTTAAAGATGTAAATATTGCCGCTACTACAGCGCTTGACGCTATCGAAGTCAATGGCAGGGAGCTTGGTGTTAGCTTTGGAGCAAATGTGTTGATGCCCTTATTGACTCCTGAAAATCATAGAGCAGGATATAAACTCTACGAGGGAAAGACGATTATTGATAATATCGCAGAAGATACCGCTACTTTCGCACAAAAAATGCATGAAAAATTTGAAAGAATTGTTATTTTTGATAAATGGGGAGATGCTCCTCATTATTTCAATAACAAAATAGGTAGATAATGATAAATACACCAAAATCAATGCGTCTGCAAATTGGCATTTTTGGCAGGACTAATGTCGGAAAGTCAAGTTTTTTGAATATGATAGCTAATCAGGATGTGGCTATTACCTCTGCAGTACCTGGCACCACTACCGATATTGTGGAAAAACATATTGAATTACTACCTGTAGGTCCCGTTACTCTAATCGATACTGGTGGCATTGATGATAAAACAAATCTGTCTCAAGCCAGATTGAATAAGACTAATAAAGTGATCATTACTGTAGATATAGCCGTTATTATTGCTGAAATCAACAAATGGACTGGATATGAAGAAAATCTGATAAAAGTATTTCTTAAGCATAATATCCCATATATTGTTGTTATTAACAAGATTGATCGTGAAACACTTAAGCCTCAGTTCCTGAAGTCAGTTAGGAACCACACCACAAATAATTTATTTGTTTCAGCTATTAACGAAAAAGAAAGAAATCAGTATATTGAATCTTTTAAAGGTACTTTGCTCAGAATATTACCAAATGAATTTTTGAATAAGAAACCGCTGCTCGGAGATATCCTCCCTAAAAGCGGTGTTTGTGTGATGATAGTGCCTATTGACAACGAAGCTCCAAAAGGCAGATTAATACTACCTCAAGTGCAGGCGATACGAGATGTATTAGATAACGACGCTATAACCCTGGTAGTGAAAGAAACAGATTATAAAGAAGCTTTAAAAAAATTAAAAGAACCGCCCTCTCTTGTTATATGCGATTCGCAAGTAGTGAAAATCATGGTTGACGAGACTCCTGAGAATGTGCCATGCACTACTTTTTCGATATTATTTTCCAGATTCAAAGGAGATTTGACAGAAGAAGTAAAGGGGCTTAATGCGCTAAAAGATATTCGTAAAAATGATAGGGTGCTTATTGCTGAAGCATGCTCACATCACCCAAACGAAGATGACATCGGCAGAGTGAAGATACCAAATTGGTTAGAAAAATATTTAGGTTTTTTACCAAACATCAGTATATCTGCGGGCAGGGATTATCCTGATAACATCAATAACTTCAGTTTGATAATTCACTGTGGAGGATGTATGCTTACTCGCAGCGAAAAACTCGTACGTATAGAAAAGGCGAAATTATCTGGTGTTCCAATTACAAATTATGGTATCCTAATATCTCATATGCATGGGGTATTAGATAGAGTGCTATCACCCTTCCCCACAGCGTTAGAAGTATATGAACACATAACAGGAAATAGTTAGAAACTAATCCTTAAACAATACTGATCTACAGTAAAAAGATCAGTAATTATTTCATATCCACGAAAAATGGATACAGAGAATCCAATATCATTGGTACGTTCTCAAGTATTCTTTCCTGAGGTTTAAACATATCAATGGCCTGATAGCCTGGATATGCTAACTTAAGATCTACATCATAGACATAAACATTCATAAGTATTCTGTTAGCCTGAACATTAAAATTACCAAGAATAACGTATTGAGCCCCCAGTTTTTTAACGGCCTTCCACATATCAGAAGGATATTGTGGGTTAGCAGGGTCAATATTCATCTCGAAGAGCACTTCTTCTACATCCACAAGAGGAATTAGCTTCAGATACTCGCTCGCTGGGTCTTTCTGCTCGAAAGCTTTAAACACAGAATCCTGCATTTCATAGCAAATAGTATTCAGCTCCATATTGCCATCCATATTCTGGAATGGCAGCACGACCACTTTAGGCTGAGAAAAAGCTAAAGAAGTAATAAAAGTCATTGCAAATAGCAATGCGGCAAGATGCTTTAATGAATTTTTCATGGTATTATCCCATATATTATTGTTTCTGCAGCTTATCGTCAATAATGGATTTTGCTGCAATAAATGCCTGTCTGATATCATTACCCTTAGTCATAGCGTTATTCCAATCCTGCTCTTTGGCATATCCCATTAGCTCAATACCTTTTTCAGCTATATCATCCAGACCAAACTGAAAGCATGATCCTTTTATAGTATGTCCAAATCTGTATAAGTCATCACTATTTTTGCCATCAACAAGCGGCTTAAACTGATCGTCAATATCCTGTATCCAAGTATCAACGAATTCTGGTAATAGTTCTAATACGAACGGGTCTTCTGGTAATTTCAATTCTATTCTCTTTTTAAATTATAAAACAATCATAATAAGACAATATAATTAATAAACTTTAATAGTCAAAATAATTAAAAAAAGAAAGCGATAAGCCGAATTCTGTCTTCCCTCAAAAAAATGAGGGGAGGCAATCATTTATCTAGGCATTGTGTCGCCACAAAGCTCTTGCTACCTACCCATATACTCCTGCCTTTACAGGCATTTTGGCGAGCAACCAACATTCTGCGATAAGGCAGAAGAGTATATATATTTGGTATTGCTCCATACGGGGTTTACCGAGCCACTACGGTTACCCGAAGCGCTGGTGGGCTCTTACCCCACCGTTTCACCCTTACCTCCATTTCCTCCGTTAGGAGAGGATTGGCGGTTTGCTTTCTGTTGCACTTTCCGTCGGCTCGCCAAAAATAATTTTGGCTAACCGCCTTCCCGTTAGGAAGCGTATTGCTCTTTGGAGTTCGGACTTTCCTCATTGCAAATATGCAATGCGATTGCCTGCTTTCCTTTTTATAATTATTAATATAGACGATATAGAAATAGATTTATTAAAAGTTCAATTCCATTAAAGTAAAGATATAACCATCTGCAAGCATCAATTTATTAATTAAAATTCATACTCCATCTATGAACAATTGTTTTTACGAAGGGTATCCTAAATAAAAAAAGCATTCCGAATATTACGAAATGCTTTTCAATAAAAATTAATTCAGATATTATTATTTATCTTCATCATCTTCTTCTTGCTTCTTAGGGGGTACCGGTCGCTCAATTGGAGGCACTTGTTGCCCTTCATCAGAACCGGGAGCAGATACAGGAGGAGGAGAAATATTACCTGAAGCTGGCTTAGCACCTTCAGTTACGGCTTTTCTTTCTACTTCCTGATCTTGAGCTACAAAGAACTTATTAACGAAAAGTACAAGCACCAGAATGATGATTGCGATTATTCTGGTAGTCTTAGCTAAGATCCCCATAGTTTTTTGCATACCGAACATTGAACCAAACTGACCACCGAGCCCTCCGAAGCTAGCTGAGAGATCACCTTTGCCTGGCTGTAATAAAATGACAGCTATCAAGGCAATTGCGAGTAAGATAATTATTATTGCTATAACTGAAAACATATCCTTTTTCCACCTTTGTTTTTACAAGAACTTCTAAAATATAAAAGAAAATAATTATTTCCAAAAATATTTTTAATTCTTGTTCTTTTTACTGAGCAGAATATGAAAATAATAGGCACAGAATCTTTTGTATAATCAATAATTCAGTATAGAAAAGAAATTATTACGTTCATTTATAAATGATGAGATAATCATGTCAAGTAAATATTTTATATTCTATCAATCTTTGTTCTATCAATCTTTGTTCTATCAATCATTGTTGACTATTTGATCTTCAAAAAATCTGACTCAGCCATCTTATAGAAGCATATTTAAATCAATTTCCAATTTAATCTATCACTGAATTATCGGCTTGAGCTCTTTTTTAGGCACATCTCCCCTATGCTATTCCAAGCGAGAGTTTCAAAATCTTCCTGATACAAAAGTTCATTATTCAATAGTTTCAAAAGTGGTGATTAAGGATTTATTGAAGAGATTGGCATATATTGAAGAAAATAATTGGAATTGTGGATTTATATTCATATTATTCATAAGTAATATTAATAGAAAAGATTTGAATTGATCAGACAGAGAAAAAAATGGGCGACACGCACACACAACACAAAGTATTAGTTGTTGATGACTCAGCTATCAACATAGCATACTTCAAAGCTATACTAAAGAAAAACACTGAGTTATTGATCTATAGTGCAAAGTCTGGTAAGGAAGCTTTAGAATTATTAGAAAAGGACAATGAAGTATCGTTGATTTTTTTAGATGTACAAATGCCAGGAATGAATGGTTTTGATACTTTAAAAGCTATTAGAAATATTGGTGCTTATGAAGATGTACCTGTTATTTTTATTACAGCATATCATCAATCTGATTTAGATGTGAACCTTGGCTATAAGCTTGGCGCAAGTGATTATCTTCTAAAACCAGTTGAAGCAAATATCATAAGGAGTAAGATAGACTTATTCTTAAAAACTCATGTTGATAAAAAGAACCTAAAAGAATACGCCGATCAAATTCTGACTCAAAAAGAGTTTATTTCTAAGATAATTCAATCAATACCATCGTATCTTTTCTTAATCAATGAACATAATGAAATTATTTTTTCTAATATTGATGAGGATAGTTTTGTTAAAAAATATAAGGGCTGCAGTTTCGATTCATTCTTAAATCAAATTATTAAAATTTCCAGTGAGTATAAAATAGAAACAGAAGTTAAAGAAATATCTTTAAACTATATGGGAAATAGTTATTATTTCTCTGTTACTTTTTCCAATTTCGTTAGCGAGGATACGAGCAATTTAAAGCTTACAACAATAGTTGATATTTCAAAAATAAGGAAGATCGCAATAGAGTTAAGCAATCAATTTCAGTTGATGCGAACTTTATTGCAAGCAATACCAGGTCCTGTTTTTTATAAAGATGCAAATGGTTATTATCTTGGATGTAATGAAGAATTCGAAAAGTATATTGGCTTGAGTAAAGAAGACCTAATAGGAAAGACTGTTTATCAAATATCCCCGAAAGAACAGGCAGATAAGTATTATCAAATGGACAAGGATTTATTGGATAATCCGGGTAAGCAAATATACGAATCTAAAATAAAATATGCAGATGGAGAAATGAAAGATGTTATGTTCTACAAATCTACTTTTAAGGATTCGAACCATAATGTAGCGGGGATCATAGGAGTAATTTTAGATATTTCCGAAAGAAAAAGAATTGAAAAAGAATTGATGTCTATTAATAAATATGAACAAACTATCTCAAAGATCTCTTCTAAATTTGTGAGCGAAACTGACTTTGATTCATCTGTTAATTATTCTTTGCAGGAATTAGGGATTAATTCTCAAGCTGAGAGATCTTATATATTCTTAATAGACTGGGACGCTAAAACAATGAGTAATGTTTTTGAATGGTGCGCTGAAGGTACTTCTCCTGAGATTGAGAACCTTCAAAACTTATCTTTAGATTCATTGCCATATTGGATGGATAAGCTGAAGAAAAATGAAACAATTAATATTTCAGATATTCGCAAAATGCCTATAGAAGCAAAAACTGAAAAAGAAATTTTAGAAATTCAGGGGATTCAATCTGTTCTTGTACTACCAATTTTTATAAAAGAAAAATTATTCGGATTTGTTGGGTTTGATAATGTAAGCACAAAAGGTTTATGGTCATATTTAGATATTAATTTGCTACAATCCTTTACTCAGGTAATTTCAGGAGCTTATGAGCAAAAGATAACAGAAGAGGGATTGCGGGATACCAACAGATCATTAAATATACTTAGTGAATGCAATAGGGCGTTGCTCGAAGCACAATCTGAGAAAGAGCTGTATTTTGCTTTTGTTGAAATACTAACAAGAATTGGGGCTTATCCATACGTCTGGTGCTCAAAAGTCATACCAGATATCAATAATGAGGAGATTGAAATAAAATTAGTGGCGGAATCAGGAACTACAGAGATCATAAATGAAAAGAATTTCTGCATTTCTTCCTTAGAAGACTGCTGCCCGATCATTCGTGCTTCAAATACATTAGATTATTATATTGATAATCACTTAGATTGCTGTCATAAATGTGGTATAAGAAATATTGATGGTATAGAAACTGCTATTTTTATTCCCGTAGAATCTAATACTAAACATACCTCTACGATCAATATTCTTTCAAATAAAGAAAAGAGATTTGACAAAAAGGAAATTACTTTGCTATTAGATTTATCTAAATACTTGGCTTATGGCTTAGATTCTTTACTTGAAAAGCAGCAAAGAGAGAATTATGAAAAACAGCTCTCAAATGAAAAGGAAGAATTAAGCATAACGCTTAAAAATATTGCTGATGGTGTTATTACAATTAAGATCAATGGTGTTATCCTTTTCTGTAACAATACGGCAGAAAACATACTTAAAAAGTCAAAAGAACAGCTAATTGGCAATTCTATCTACGACATCTTTCATTCATATGATAACAAATTCAATAAAGTAATGTTTAACCCGGTTGATATGATACAGAATCTTTCTGAAAAAGAAAACATGGATCATAAAATAGAGTTTACTACCGATAGTGGGGATAGGAAAATACTGTCATTAAAAGTATCTGCCATCCACGGCACAGATCAAAATATTTCGGGGATTGTAATTGTTTTTAATGATGTTTCAGACAAGTTAATAGCCGAAGCTCAGCAACAGTTATCGTTAAAAATGGAATCTATTGGCTTACTTGCTTCCGGGATAGCTCACGAAATTAATACTCCCTTGCAATTTGTCGGAGATAATATATACTTCTTGCAAGAAGGCTTCGGGACACTATTAGATTATATCAAAGTAATAGAAACTGATCTTTCAATAATAAATAGCAGCGAAGCTACAAATATAATAACTAAACTTAATAAAATAAAAGAGGATATTGATTTTGAATTTTTAGAAGAAGAAATTCCTATTGCCATTGATCGTTCTCAAAATGGAATCCAGAGAGTAAGCAAAATAGTTAAGGCAATGAAAAGCTTTGCCCACCCATCTGGCAAAGTTAAGACTCTTTCCAATATTAATAAAAGCATAGAAGTTACTGTTGAAATATCAAAAAATGAATGGAAATATGTAGCTGATATTGACATGGAATTAGATAAAGACCTTCCACTTGTTAACTGCTCAATTGATGAAATCAATCAGGTAATACTAAATCTTATAATTAATGCTTCCCATGCAATTGACGCACGATTAGGGGACGGCCTCTCTCAAAAAGGAAAGATATTCATTAGAACAGGTATTGACGAAGGCTGCGCTTATTTCTCGGTTAGAGATACTGGCATTGGAATAGAGAAAGATAGAATTGATAGAATTTTTGACCCATTTTATACAACTAAAGAAGTGGGCAAAGGAACGGGCCAAGGGTTAGCTATTACACATGATATTATAGTTGTAAAGCATAATGGCAAAATATTTGTTGAGTCAGAACCTGATGTTGGTACTGAATTCAAAATATTTCTTCCTTTGAAAGACAGTAAATCATAAATAATTCATTACTGAGAAAACTATGGAAATAAAAAAGAATCTGGAAGTATTATTCGTTGATGATGATGAAGATTTGCTCTACAGCGTAAAGAGAATGCTATATGCACTAAGGAATGTCTGGACACTGCATTTTGCTCTTAGCGGAAAAAAAGCAATAGAAATCATTGAAAGCAACAAAATAGATGTTGTCGTTTGTGATATACGCATGCCAGTATTAAAATACCTGCAGGAAAATTTCCCAAGTATTATCAGGATTGTATTATCAGGCTATTCTGATCAAAAATCAATATTGGAAACTACTAAATATGCCCATCAATTTTTATCTAAACCAACGGATACTATTACTATTATTAATAAGATTCAATCCGTTTTCGACGCAAAAGCATACTTGAGGAACGAAGAATTAAGAAGTCAAATTGCAGGTTTTCAAGACATTATTACTCTGCCTGATGTCTATATCAAACTTGAAAAGGAAATATCGAAAGAAGAAATCGAAATCGAAAAAATTGCTCAAATCGTAAAATCTGATCCCTTACTCGTTGCTAAATTACTACAGATCATAAATTCTGCTTTTTTTGCTTTACCAGTGCATATAACAAAAGTGGTTGACGCTTTGTCTTATCTTGGTATTAACATATTAAAATCTTTAGTATTACATATATGCAGCTATAATGCACAGAATTATCCGCCAAAAACAAAAAATACAATTGAAAGAATTGCAAGCCATTCTTTGCAAACGGCAAGTACTGCAAAAAAGATTTCCAAGTACTTTGATCTTTCTAAAGAAATCTCTGATGATGCTTATCTGGCTGGAATTTTACATGATATTGGCAAATTAATCATAATAAAAAAACAGGGCGACTCTGAATTCTTTGATAATGAAGAATACTCTGGTAACATTCAGAAAGAAAATGAAATATTCGGATTTGATCATGTGGCGGCAGGTGCTTATCTACTAAGTATCTGGGGTATCCCAGAACCAATAGTTGAAGCAGTTGCTTTCCATCATGATCCTTCGAAATGCAGCTTTTCTAATAACTCTGCTTTGCTTCCTGTATATCTATCAAATGCTTTGCATAATACTAATATTGAAATTCTTAAAGGATATTCTAAAATTCATTCAATAGGCGATGAAGACAGATCAAATGAATACTTAATTAATAAAATTGGATTGGATATGGATTATCTGAATAATGTTAGTAAAGATGTTGACTATAATAATATAATTGATATAGTCTTAATAAATTAATATCATAGGATGTAATCAAATGAATAAAAATGTGCTATTTGTTGATGATGAATATGACGTTATATCAGCTTATAAAAGAAATTTGAGAAAGCATTTTAATGTCAAAACGGCTAACAGTGGCAAAGAATCCTTAGAAATTCTATCTGATAGCGAAGAATTTGCCGTCGTTGTAACTGATTTTCGTATGCCGGAAATTGATGGTATCCAGTTGCTTACAGAGATTCAAAGGCTTTACCCGGATACTGTAAGAATAATCATTACCGGTCATGCCGATCTTCAGACGGCTATTAATGCAGTTAACAAGGGTAATATTTTCCGCTTTCTTACCAAGCCAATTCCTACTGAAGATTTGATCAGTGTCGTTAATGATTCAATTGAATTATTCCGCCTGAAAAAATCTGAAAAGGAGCTTCTCAATAAAACACTTAGTGGTGTAATCAATATTTTAGTTGAAATACAGTCCCAACTTCAGCCGTTTACAGTTCAGCATATTAACAGAACAAGGAAGCTTGGTAGAAGGATTGTAGAGTTGATCAAACTGCCAAATAGTTGGGAATTTGACATAGCATTAATGCTTTCAAAATTAGGTTATGTCGTTGTTCCACCTGAAATAATGGAAAAGCAATATAAGGGCGAACCTTTTACACAAAGCGAAGAGAGAATTTTCAACTCTTACCCCCAATTCAGTGCTGATTTGATCAAGAGAATACCAAGATTGGAAAATGTAGCAAAAGCTATTGAATTTCAGTTAGTTAGATATGATGGTAGTAATTCCCCTGACAAAGAGATCATAGAAAATAATATCCCTGTGATCTCAAGGATATTGAAAATTATTAATGATTACGATTATTTTTTAAATATTGAGGATGACCCTCAGGAAGCTATTATTAAACTTCAGGAAAACTCCAGCCATTATGACCCAAAGATATTGAATGTCTTGTTTCTTGCTGTTAAAGGCATTATGCCAAAGCATACAGTATTATCTGTTAAATTCAAAGAATTACGTATCGGCATGACTTTAGTGCGTGAAATCAAAGATACTAAGGGGAATACTCTCGTAAAGAAAGGCACTGAAATTACTGATATGATACTTATGAAATTAATTCATGCGGCTAAGGTACGAGATATTTATGAACCTATACTTGTTATCGAAAATATTTAAAGGAATAATGCCGTCTAAACAAATTGATTAATAGTTGATAGCAAAGTTTCCTTCTTTATAGGTTTTGTTATGAATGCATCACAGCCGGCACTTAATGCTCTTTGCTTATCATCGAGTTGAGAAAATGCTGTCTGTGCAATGATCACAACATTTGTATTGAACTTTCTGATCTCGCGAGTAGCTTCCAAACCATCAATTACAGGCATTTTAATATCCATGAGTATAATATCAATATCAGGATCATTCTTACAAATATCAATAGTTTCCTGACCATTCTTGCCATGTAAGATATCGCATTCTAAATGTCTTAAAATAATCGTAATAAAATAATAACTTGCCTCATCATCTTCGGCTATTAAAATTTTTAACTTCTTTTTTGGTTTAATATCAACTATTTCTTCACTTATTATATCTTCTTCAGTCGTTACTTTAGTATTTGAAAAAGATGGGATAGTAAAAAAGAATGTTGCTCCCTGGCCTTCATCGGATTCAACCCATATTTTACCACCAAGCAATTCAACATAAGATTTTGCTATAGACAAACCTAAGCCTGACCCTTCATAAGCTTTGCTATCTCCAATATCAGCCTGAATAAACCGATCGAATATAGCATCTTGCCTTTTAATGGGAATTCCAACTCCAGTGTCCTTAATATAGAATTCAATATTTTCATCAAAAATCTTATAGCCAACTTCTATCCTGCCATTTTCAGTAAATTTGATAGCATTTTTAATAAGATTAGTAAAAATGCTTTCCAATTTTTGCTTATCTGTTATTATTGTTTGTTCACTGCTTCTCATATCTTCACTAATATCTAATATTATAGCTTTCCCTTCAGCTTGCTTTTTAAAGAAATCATAAAAGAATTGCAATAAACTTCCAATACTAACTATATCCCGAGAGGTCTTCAAGCTACCGGATTCAATTTTCGAGATTTCAATGATATCATTGATAGTATTCAGCAATCTATCACCACTTTGATTAACTATATCAAGATATTCCTTTTTGTCACTTTCTTCGATATCTGGTTCATTCAAAAGACCCAAGAAACCAAGTATGCCGTTCATCGGAGTTCTTATCTCATGGGACATATTCATCAGGAACGCAGATTTCAATTTGTCGTTTTCTTCAGCTTTTTCTTTGGCTATTATCAGATTTTCGAGCATATTTTTACGTAAGATAACCACTGCAAGCTCGTGAGCTATCATCTCCAATAATCTGGCAATACTTTTGTTATATATGTTTTTATTATCATAACTCTGTAAAACTATAACACCAATAGCATTCCCATCAATTAATATAGGTACCCCCAACCAGCATTCTGCTTGAGTACCTTGTAATTTTAAGTTATGCTGATTTACATAATCAATTTCTTCTTCTTTGGTTAGTAAAATCGTTTCCCCATGCTTAACGACTTGTCCTGACAATGAATTATCAGCAGACCATTCATCTATTTCGTCATACTCATCAATGTAAACCACTTTTCTAAGGGTATCTGTTTCTGAATTGTATAAAGCAACGAAAAAGTTAGTTGTGTCGGTTATTTTGCTAAGCTCATTTTTTGTGATAGTTAATATCTCTTCTAAAGTTTTAGTTTTCATAGAATTACTAGCTATTTCATATAAAATGTGCTGAACCTGATCATTATATTTTCGCTCAGTAATATCGGCTATGATATGAACAGCTCCTGATATCTGATCATTATCGTCAAAGATAGGATCAACAATCACTTCAAAGATCCTATCATTATAAAATAATTCAGAATTTTCTCTTTTTTTACTTTTCAGCATTTTGTCAAATGGGCAATCATCCAATGAATTATCTTTACCATGGATTATTTCATAGCAGAGTTTACCTTTTACATCCTCTTCTTTTTTATTTACAATATTGAGAAATGCTTGATTGCACTGAATTATTCTTTGGTTAGCGTCAAGCAATGTAATGCCATTGTGCATAGCGTGGAAGGTAATATTCCAGTTTTTTGATGCTTCCGCTAATGCTTTTTTAGCGATTATTTTATCTGTAATATCATGGATAATTGAGTGAATGAATTTTTTATCACCAATGCGGATGATACTTCCGAAAACCTCAACATCTACAATTTCTCCGTTTGATTTTCTATGCTTGAATTCAAAATGGGTTTTCTGGAAATTCTTTACTTTTTCAATCTCAACATTTATCTCCTCTGGAGATAAAGTATTGATACGCGATATATTCATGCCGACAAGCTCTTCATTCGACCATCCATAAAATTCCGATGCCGCCTGGTTGGCTTCGATAATATTTCCATTATTGGGGTCAATTATTAGTTTTACTACTGAATGATTATTGAAAATTGCTCTAAATTTTTCTTCGTTTTCCTTTAATCTCTTTTCTATCAAATTCTTTTCGATACGAGCTTTGCTATTTTCTATTGCTTCAAGTATAGCGTAAGGTAGCCGTGTGATCTTTTCTTTGATAACATAGTCATTAGCGCCAGACTTCATACACTTAACGGCTGTTTCTTCGTTCATAGAGCCAGTTAAAATGATAAAAGGAATATAGTTATTATATGCACGAGTGATCTGCAATGCCAGCATACCATCAAAGGAAGGCATAGAATAATCAGAAATAATAATATCAGGTTCGAATTCTGATAATTCTTTGATAAATCCTTCTTCGGTATCAACTACTCTTGGAGTGAATTTAATATTTTCTTTCTTTATCACTCTTTGAGCTAACTCATAATCAGAAGGCAAATCTTCGACAAATAGAATTTTTATGTATTGTTCCATATCTGTATAGACTGAATATCATACAAAATTATTTTCTGGAAATTTATTTAGTTTTTTTTCTATGGGTGCTTATTGAGCAATAACCAATAAAGTCCTAAGTTTCTAACAGCTTCAACAAATTTATCAAAATCAACTGGCTTGACGATATAGCTGTTCACTCCCAATTGATAACTTTTTATTATATCGCTTTCTTCTTGGGAAGATGTTAGCACAACAACAGGTATTATCTTGGTCTTCTGATCGCTTTTAATAGCTTTAAGCACCTCCAAACCACCTACTTTTGGTAGTTTTAGATCTAAAAGAATTATCTTAGGATGAGACAAATTGACTCTGTCAGAAAATTCACCTTTTGCAAAAATAAAATTTATAGCTTCTTCGCCATCCTTGGCAATAAATATACTATTTGCCAGATTATTCTTCTGCAAAGCTCTTATAGCCATTTCAGCATCATTTGGACTGTCTTCAACTAAAAGTATTTCAACTTCACCTAATGTTTTCATTTTCTATCTCCTCAAGAATTCATTTCATGATAATTTCTTATTTAATGTAAAACAAAATTTAGCTCCTTTATTCAATTCTCCATCAGCATCTACATCTCCCCCATGCCTATGGATTATCCTTTGAACAATGGCAAGCCCGACCCCGGTCCCCTGAAACTCATCCTCTCTATGCAGTCGTTGAAAAACGCCAAAAATTTTATCTTTATATTTTATGTCAAATCCTGCTCCATAGTCTTGGATATAGAAATCAACTCTATCGCCTTTATCATTAGCTCCAATCTCAATTCTTTTTGTTTCAGACTTTGAGCTATACTTCAAAGCGTTACCAATTAAATTCTGCCATACTTGCTTCATAAGATCAGAATCGCAATGAACTGAGGGCATTTCATTAATAATAATTTCAAATGTTTCTTTTTCTTCATCCGTAGCAATTTCGTAAAACATTGACTTTGCCATTCCCTTCATATTTATAAAGGATAACCTAAGTTCACTTCTCGAAACTCTTGATAAATTGAGCATATCAGAGATAAGCTGATCCATTTTTAGGGCATTTTTTCTAATAATATCTATAAATCTAACACCTTCCTCATCAATATATTCTGAGTAATCTTCTTTTAGAAATCCTGCAAAACCATTAATAGCTCTAAGAGGAGCACGCAAATCGTGAGACACAGAATATGAAAATGCTTCTAACTCTTTATTTGCTAATTCGAGTTTTCTGCGTTCATTTTTTAGTGCTTCTGTCATAGCATTTAAATCTCCCACCATGTGCAGCATTGCCTTTTCGCTCCTTTTAAGTATAATAACTTTTTCCACTAACTGCTCAGTGCGTTCGGTTATCTGTTCTTCAAGTTTATTTTTAAGATACAATAATTCAGTTTCAGATTTCTTCCTCTCAGAAATATCCCAAAAAGTAACAACTGCTCCTTTGAATATGCCATCTTCGATAATCGGATAAGCAAAGTATTCTGCATTAAAAGATGTTCCATCTTTGCACCATAGTAATTCATCATCGCAACTTATTGGTTTCTTTTCATTGAAAGCATGAAATATTTTACATTCATTATTTTTTTTAGAATTATCATCGGGTTTTGAATGGTGTATCAAGTTAAACATATTCTTCCCGATTACATAATGATTGCTGTTATAACCTAATAGCTTCAAAGCAGATCTATTAATAAAAGTGCATTTACCTTCAGTATCAACACCATAAATTCCTTCAGCGGTTGAGTTTAATAATAAGTGCAATTGCTTGCTGGTTTCAGTTAGCAATAAATTTTTCTTATTAAGTTCTTTTAAAGTGATTTTATGTTCATTGATCTCTTCCCCTAATTTTTTTGTCTTATTATCTACTTCTTTCCGCAGTAAAAATATCCACAGCAAGATCATAATGATAATAATTGGAATTAAAACATAAATA
Organism: uncultured Hyphomicrobiales bacterium; assembly: GCA_964420565.1. Lineage (GTDB taxonomy): Bacteria > Bacteroidota > Ignavibacteria > Kapaibacteriales > UBA2268 > CAYQTZ01. The sequence goes on along the minus strand of CAYQTZ010000004.1, from coordinate 25 downwards.
GCATAAAAAAGGATATCTTTATTTT
>CAYQTZ010000003.1:7148-24937 GCA_964420565.1 uncultured Hyphomicrobiales bacterium | reverse complement strand
CGACTACCCGGAAAGGTCATCAAGCCCATGAATTCTTTTTCCGCATCGGTACGGTTGAAAATAACTTCGGCAGCTGTATGCCCGTGTACAGCATAGTGAATTTTATTCTGGACTTTTTTAAAAAACGCAATGGAAACATCTGCTTTGGGATCATAATCAATGCTGGTTGCATATATATCTAACACCTGACGGTAAAAGACTTTCTCAGATGCACGAATGTCTCTTATACGCTGCAACAATTCTTTCCAGTAGCTGCCACCACCCAAGTTTTTTAGCCGCTCATCGTCCATAGTAAAACCTTTGCGGATATACTCATTGAGACGCTTGGTAGCCCACTGGCGAAACTGTGTGCCACGAAGAGATTTCACACGATAGCCAATAGATATTATTACATCCAAATTATAATGTTTTACGGTAACTTCCTGAGTTTTGCCCTCGATAGCACCATGTTGAGTGGTATGTCGGAAATTCCGACAAGCCACTTCCTCTTCCAACTCACCTTCTTTAAAAACATTATTAATGTGCTCGCTAATTGTGGATCGTGCCTTGCCGAATAAGGCAGCCATTTGCTCCTGGGACAGCCAAACCGTTTCATCCTCGAAGCGGACATCAACAGATATTCTATTGTCTTCGGTTTTAAATATAATAAATGCCGATTGATTATTTTCCATTACTTACTCTCCCTCCACAACCCGGATCTCCTTTTTGGTCAAGTCATACATAAACCGGCTTGTTTTCAATAGTAGTTTTTTATTTTCCATTAATTATTGCCAAGTTCCTCCACTCCCATCCTCTCATAGTCTTCTTTGCTTAAGCCGAACTGGGCGAGGACACTATCGAACCCGGGATCTACTGTTTTGCACTCGTCATAAGTCAGTTCGTGGAGTTTGTAATTACATTGATCAATTTCATTTTCGACCATTTTCAATTCCTTATCTATCTCAACAGTTTCAATTCTTTCTCAAGGTATGCTTGTAGTTTTTCTGTGCTCGGAAGTTGAAGCATATATTCCTGAACGAAAAGATTCTTGTCCATTCCTGCCGTAGCATATTCTACCAATGCATTGTCTTTTTCAGCTACAAGCAATATGCCAACCGGTGGATTATCACTGTTTTCCTGAATTTCTTTTTTGAAAAAGTTTAAATATGTATTTAATTGCCCTATATCACCATGACCAAAAGCTCCAATTTTTAGTTCCAGTAGAACATGACACTTTAGTATTCTATGGTAAAAAAGCAGGTCAATGAAATAATAGTTTTCTCCGATCAGTATCCTTTTCTGTCTTGCCTCAAAACAAAAGCCATGCCCCAGCTCTAATATGAATTGCTGTAATTGGTCAAGCAATGCTGTTTCAAGATCGGACTCCTCGATGATTTCCTGTACACCAAGCCCCAAGAATTCAAAGGCATAGACATTCTTTATTATATCCCTCGCATCTTGTGGCTTTGACTGACTTTGTACTAATCTTATCAGTTTTTCAGGATTTTTTGACAAACCACTTCTTTCATATAATTGACTATTGATCTGTCTTTTTAATTCACGAACACTCCAGGTTCCTTTTATACACTCAACCTCGTAAAAAGTCCTTTTTAGCTGGTCGTCAATTCTTAGCAGTTGCTCAATATGGGAATAAGACAAATGAGTTATAATTATCGCCCCCGGCACGATGTATTCTAATGCCATATTGTATTTATACTCAACATTCTCTTTGACCTCACGGAATTCGGGGGACAGTGAACCCCGAATTTGTTCATCCTGTAAAACGGGGGACAGCGAACCCCGAATAAAATCAGGAAATATGCGATCCTGAAGTGCTGTTCCTATTTGTGGATAGGTTAGATAGAATTGCCTAAATCTTCTAAGACTTCTCTCGTCAATACCTTTTATGTGATCCAGCTTTTCGGATAGAGTTTTGAGCAAGGCATCGCCATAATTCGCCCTATCCTTGCCTTTTTGCTCAAATTCAATAATATAATAACCTATCAACCAATTCCTGATAGTCAAAGATTGGTTCACTGCATTAGCAGCTGATGCTTGCAGTTGCCTATGAATGCCTTCAATATTTGATACTAATTGTTTTAAATTATTCATAATGCTATTTTTCTATTTAATTATTGCCAATTCCTCCACTCCCATCCTCTCATAGTCATATTTGCTTAATCTTTTAATCTTTTTGGGACTTTTCTATTTATTAGAACATTCATTTGTTCTATGGCTGTTTGATTGAGTAACCGAAGTCGCTTGTCTGCTTCTAAACCTTTTTTTATCAATACAGAGTTCAGACTTTCCAGATTTGTTATTACTATCAACTGCTCTAAAGTTGCATGATCTCTGATATTTCCTTCCTTATCTGGATTATTATTTCTCCAAACGCTTGCTGTAATGCCAAATAGAGCAAGATTTAAAAGGTCTGCCTCGTTGGCATAAATAAATTTTTGTTTGGATTTTGACAGGTCGGGAGGTATAAGATTTTCTTTTACAGCATTGGTATGTATATGGTAATTTAATTTTGAAAGAGTTCTCGACAAGTTCCATTCAAGTTGCAGTCTGTTGTTCTCTTCATTTTTTAACCTCTGAAATTCTTTTATTAGATATATTTTGAACTCAGCACTGATCCACATACCAAACTCAAAAGCAATATCCTTATGAGCATAAGTGCCACCATATCTTCCCGCTTTCGCTTGTAAACCAATAGCATTTGTTTTATCAACCCATTCTTTGACGCTGATCTTATAGCTATTAAGCCCAGCATAAGATCTAATTGTGGCGAATTCGCCATAATTAAAATCCGGGTTATATACACTCTCCCAAATTCCAAGAAATTCAAGGGTGTTTCTATTCCGAAGCCAGTCAGAAATGAAAAAATCACCGTCTTTAGCTTTTATCATATCAGTAAGAGAAATATAATCTTCATCATTAACTTCAATGATCCTGACTTCAGTATCTTTCACTTTTAATATTGTTGCTTTGCTCATAAATAGCTCCATTAAAGTTAAATTAATAATTTTATGATTTTATTCAGTCATTTATTATTGCCAATTCCTCCATTCCCATCCTCTCATAATCTTCTTTGCTTAAGCCGAACTGAGGGACAGAGCCGATGGTATCAATAAATGGATCGAACTCGAGGAAGCCGCCATATACAGAGCCACTCCTCCACATCGAGGTCAGCATAATTCTGAATATGGATGCTATACATTTACAAAGTCATTGCTATCAATGATGATCTCATCTCCCGCTATATTTCGTATTTTCATCTTAAAACTATTTGTATCAAGGATATAAGTCCCCTTAATCCTTTCCTTAATACCTGCTTTATCATCTAAGGCAGGATTGCTTTTCCAAACTCTTCCAAGAGTCGTATCAAATTGCACCGCTTCAATCAGCTCAAGTCCTTCGCTACTTATTTTCACAGCTTTTGATAAATCTTGTTCTAAAGTACCCTTTTTAGTCTTTTTTGCATTGTAATCATCAATTTTGTTTTTTAAATAAGGACTGAAAAACTTTTTAATTTCAACTTTGACGCCCCCGCAAAAACTTCATTTTCTAAATATAAGCAATTTTCCTGAGAAAATTGGCAGGAGCTGTTGTGTATAAACAGATCCAGAAGTTTACTATTCAGATATTTCTGCAAATATAGCACTTCTTATTAATTGTCTTTGCCAGCCATTATAATAAGTAGGAACATTATTAATGATTTTCTTATGTGGTCTGAAGGTTTGCATTACAATGCCTATACCGTCGCTTAAATAAAAATCCATATTTGTAGCATGAGTAATATTTATATTGGTGGTATCTGATACGTCAATATACTCAAATTCAATTTTTGTATCTAATTTATTGGAAATATGTATTGTTTCATATTGTTTGTTATCCACACTTATATTTTTCTCACCTTCGTATTTACCGTTATAAACCAATATTACTTCGACTGCAACTGTCGTATCGGAGTATATGATCTTATAATTTTGCGAGCTTGCCTGAGCAGCTGTCCACGTATCATCGGAAACATTGATTATCTCGATCCACTGATTGAAATATGGTATGCTGTCTTTAGCTGAATATTGATATTGACTTAGCGATTTGGCATCAACATCTATATGGTAATATAGAGTATCATAAATCACATCATTTCTGAATACATGAAGCTCGTAACCAGTTTTATCAAATATTGTTTTGGTGCCAGCGACGATTATGGAATCCACGCCAAGATGTTTTATGGGGTTACTGTTACCGTCGAGTTCATATATATTATATATCCAATAGTTACCTATATCAAATGGTAAATAATCCTTCGTTTTACTTGGGTTAGTAGAGTCACTGCTGCACGAAAAGAGCATTAATGAAATTATTATTGCAGTTATGATGTGAGTTATGCGCATTTTAATTCCTGTAATTAATCGAAAATGTATTTTTATCTATTGCAAAAAATGAAATAATGATCATAAATCAAAATTTATCTGTTTTTGATGAACCATACTTTTTGAATTAACGAATCTCTTACTTCGTAAATAGCTACGGCGTGGACTTCTCTGTCAGGATCAAGCCCAATTACGCGTTCTTCGTCTATTACAAGATCGCCACATACTATTCGGTTGACTAAGCTACAGTTCAGGTCTGTCTTTTCCTGAAATAGATCAGAGTAAATATTTCGTAATTCCTTCTGCCCCATACAAAATGGTTCGTCGCTTCCCATTCTGTAAAGTTTTATACTATCGGCAAAATTTGGAGTGAAATTCTCTATATCCCGCAGGTTATAAGCTATTAACTGCTTTTTAACGGGTATCAATACAGAAGAATCCTGAGGTATTACTCCAATATTATATAATGTTTTATCTTCTTCCCTGGAGCAGGAAAGAAGTACTAAAGCCAATAAAAATAAAAAATAATTTCGCATATAAGAATCTAACTTTTAGTGTTTAGGAATAGAGAACGAGAATGTTGATCCCTTGCCTGGCTCGCTATCAAATGATATGGAGCCATTATGAAGGGATATGAATTCCTTGCATAATATAAGCCCCAAGCCGGTTCCGGGTTCACTACTCTCCACTTCGTTTATAATCCTTTCACCAATTTTGAATAGTTTTTTTTGTTTATCTAATGAAATACCAATTCCGTTGTCTTGAATAGAAACGAAAAAACTATCGTCGCTTTCTTTTAACAATAGTTGGATAAGCCCGCCATCCTGAGTATATTTAATGGCATTGGAAATTAAATTACGGAAAATAGTATCTATCATCTTATAGTCAATAAAAGCTATGGTATCCATTGGGATATTATTTCTAATAGTAATATTTTTTTCTTTTGCCTTATCTTTTAATATCAGTATATTATTAACGGCAAACTCGTATATATCGTATTCTCTTGGCTCGAATTTCAAGCTGCCTGTCTGAGCTCTTGACCAATCAAGGAGATTTTCCAATACTTTTACTAATTTTTGGGAAGAATCATACATCTCTTTTGATTTTTCCTGCATCTGCATTAATGTAAGATTGCGTATTCCAATAGAGAATTCTTCGGTTAGCAGCATAAAGTCATTTAAGCTATTTCGCAGATCAGTAGCTATGATAGAAAAGAAACTGTCTTTGTCCCTGTTCATTTCTTTCAATTGGTTTTCTGAAGTTTCTAACTGAGAGAGATATTCCTGTATCTTGTTTTCGCTTTCCTTTCTATCGCTAAGGTCCACCACATTAGAGATAAAGAATTTTACATCGCCTTTGCTATCAGGTATTATGGATGTGCTAAGCTGGCACCAGATATATTTGCCGTCTTTTCGTCTGTATCTTTTCTCTACGAAAAAAGACTGATCCTTTTTTATTAATTCGATATGTTGAAGACTTGACCCAAAATCATCAGGATGCGTGATATCGACAAAAGACAGCTCTAAGATTTCTTCTCTGGCGTAACCCATCATATCTAAAAATGCTTTATTTACTTTCAGGAATTTCCCTTCCTTACTAACTAACATCATGCCAATGGCGGTTCGGTCGAAAGCCCCTTTGAAGAGTGCTTCGCTTAGTTTTAACTGCTCTTCGGCTATTCTTTTTTCAGTGATATCAGTCATCACTCCTGTGATAACAATTGGCTCATCATCGTTATATTTTACGTTTGCCCTAATTCTCTGGTATCTGGATTTTCCATTTTTATCAATAAATCTGGTTTCAAAACTGTCCAGTTCCTGATGCATTATTCTATGGAAATATCCCTGAATATCCAAAGCATCATCAGGATGAGTAAACTTCAGAAAATGATTACCGATAATATCTTTTGTGTTATAATTGTATGTTCTGTTGAATACGGGGCTTAGATAGGTAAATACTCCGTCGGGGGTTATCTGAAATATCACATCATTAATATTTTCCACGAGTTCCTGATATTTCAATCTTTCTGATTCGAGCTGTTGTTCGATCTTTACTTTTTCGGTAATATCTTCGAGTGTGGTATTGATGTAAGCTGTTTTAGCATCGTCTGAAGTAAGCGAACTGGTGAATCTTACGATGGTTTGTTCGTTATCAATTCTTAGCATTATTTCGCTTTCCACTCTTTGTCTAATATCATGAAGCTGTTTAAAATGGAAGTAAAAATCATTTTGTGAATCTTTATCTACAAAAACAGAGAGGTCTTTGTTGAGAGCAGAATTTTTGGATTTCTTAAGCAATAATGCCGCTCTTTCATTAAGCTCCATTATTCTATGATTGCTGTTTGTCATAATATAGCCCACCGGAGCTTTTTCATAAAGCTGGCGGTATTTTTTGCGGGAAACAACCAATTCGTATTGTGTTTGTTTTAGTTCTTCATTTTGTAATTCTAATTCTATTTGATGAGTTCTTAATTCCGATTCAATCAGCTTGACTCTTTCGGTTTCCTTTAATAATCTTTCAATCTCGCTTATAAGATATTTGTTTTTTTCAATCAAATTTTCTTTGTTCTCTGCCATAAACACATTTAAATAAAATCATAGAAAGAATATTTTAGCAGGAATATGAATTCCTGAACATTAATATATTAAAAAATTATTGTAATACCAAGTTTAAAATGATCATACCCCAAAGCAGTTTTCGAATCGAAGGGCCAATTCATTTCATCTTCTCTTAAGCTATGAATTATGTAAGAATATCCGTTCTTAACTAAAAAATTAATAACCGGGAACAGGTCCGGATACCGCTCTAAAAGATCATCCCCAAAGAAATCTATAGTTCTTTGGAATACCAAGTCAATAGTGGCAGAGCCAACCCATTTCATAAATTCATGGTGCGGAAAGACCAAAGATTGATCATAAGCCAGATTCAAATTAAAATTATCATAGAATCTGAAAAGGATACCGCCTTCGTAACTCATTCCGAATTTGATCCTTTCGTCATATTGAGTAATGAAATTACGTTGAAATTCGTTAGCGGGTATTTCCTCGAAGTCAACGCTGGTCCATGTAAGCATACCGCTATGGTACAGAGTCAATCTTTGGTTATTAGGCATCATATATCCATAACCATTTTTATATCCTATCCCGAAACGCCAGCTATCAACGTTTATACCTGTAGATATCCAGAATTTTGGTTTCAGAAATGAGGACGAGTTATTCAGGAAGGCATATTCAGAAGCATAGTAAAAGCGATGGGGCACATCTAATTCATCGTTTATACGAGTAAATCCATAGCGTAACTCCAGATCGTAAGTCCTCGATATGCTGAGTCCCTCAAAGCCAGCGGGCAGTTGTATATTAGAAAAACCATAGACCAGGTCAAGCGTTACCTGATTCTCAGGAAGCTTGGGGTAAAAATAGAACTTATCCAGTATTTTTTCGCCTATTGTTTCGTCGTCTTCTTCATAGTCATATTCCTGTGAGATCAGAAAAAGCGGACAAAACAGAAAAAATGTATATATAATTATTATTTTCATTTATTATCTCATATATTTCACATAGCAGACGCTAATATGCGAAATAAATTGAATACAGTTGATCTGCTTAAGAAATCTTTTTCTTTTAATTCTTTCATAAATTTTGTTATCTTATAGATTGAAAGGGATGATAAGTATGAATGAAGTGAAATTCCATAAATTGAATTTGCCTGAATATAAATTCAAAATCAAGGAAACTGGCAGATCGCTTGCTATTTATGATGAGTTTCGCAATAAATATGTTTCATTAACACCGGAGGAATGGGTCAGGCAGAATTTCATACAATTTTTGGTAAGCGAGCTTGGCTTTCCTAAATCGAGAATTGCTTTGGAAATGGCTCTTAGCAAAGGCAATAGCTCAAGAAGATGCGATGCCGTAGTGTTTGGCTCGCAGCTCGAACCAATTGTTATTATTGAATGTAAGAAACCTGAAGTAAATATTTCGCAGAAAGTATTTAATCAGATAGGGAATTATAATATCTCTCTGAAAGTCAATTATTTAATTGTTACCAATGGGCTTAAGCATTATTGCTGTAAGATTGGCTTTGAAAATAATGAGTTTACTTTCCTGAAAGAGATACCCGATTATAGATCATTATTATTATTATGAATTATTTTTTATTTTAGATGTTTATAGAATTAGAATATTTCTAAATTTTTTTAAATTTAAACGACAAATAATATGTTCAGAAAAAAAAGTATAGCATTTCGACTTTCCTTCTATATAATCATGGCAACGACATTGATATTTTTAGGACAGTTTGTTTATTACACAGTAGTTTCGCGTAGCATTGTGATAGACAGAGTGGAGCAAAGTTCGGAAACAATTATCAGGTCGGCTACTTTCAGAATAGATGCTTTGCTTAATTCCACAGAAAAAATAGCTATGGATATGGCAAGTTTCGTTGAATGCTGCAATCCGGATCAGGAACACATCAAAGCATTTCTGAAGAATATAGTCGGAAAGCACGATAACGTCTTTGGTGCTTGTATAGCTTATGAATCATATACTTATAACGGAACTACAGATAATTATTGCCCCTATTATTATAAATCGGGGGATAATCTAATATATGCCGAACTGAGCTCAGATGAATACAACTATAAGCAATGGGATTGGTATAAAATACCCAAAGAAAAAAACAAGCCGCATTGGAGTGATCCATATTTTGACGAGGGTGGCGGTAATATCCTTATGATAACATATTCTATGCCTTTCTATAAAAATACGAATGGCAACAAAATTTTTGCTGGAGTGCTTACCTGCGATATACCTTTGGAATCTATCCAAAATATGCTCAAATCCATCAAAATATACCAAACAGGATATTCTTTCCTTGTTTCCGATAACGGCACTTTTATCGCTCATCCGGATAGAGATATGATAATGAAGAAAACAATCTATAGTTTTGCTAACGAAATATCCGATCATGATCTGAAAGAAATTGGCGACGATATGCTCGCTGGTAATACAAATTTTGCTGAATATTACAGCTCAACTACTGAAAAAAGCGGCTATATTACCTATACTTATATTCCCTCAGTCCGATGGGGGCTGGCTATGTTTTTCCCTGAGTCAGAATTTCTTGAGGAAAATACTAAGCTAGGTAATGCTATACTGGTGCTCGGTGGTGTTGGCTTTTTTCTCATATTTGTTGTTATAGTACTTATCAGCAAGAATATAACTAAACCGATCCAATATGTAGCCAGTACTTTAGAAATAATATCTAAAGGAAATATCAGCGAAAGCCAGGAAAAAGCAAAAGAGTATATTCAAAAACATAAGCATCAAAAGAAAAAAGATGATATTTCCGGCATCATAGCCGACGGCACAGTAGATCAGAATGAAATTACCAGATTATTCAATACTGTACTTAATATGGCTGAAAGCTTATCTACATTGATTGGCGAAGTGAGATCTTCGGGTATAAAAGTCAGAACTTCAACCACAGAAATTATCGCTTCCATACGTGAGTTCGAAGCAATAGTGGTCGAGCAGGCAGCTTCTACTATGGAGGTATCCTCTACAAGCAAAGAGATCAAAGTTACTTCGGAAAATCTGGCAGACAATATGAACGTCGTAAGTTCTTCGTTGGAAAACACTTCTGACATGGCAGAGATTGGCAGAAAGAACCTGAACATAATGGAAGATGAACTGCAGAACCTAATAAAAGCTACTAATTCGATTTCCTCTAAATTAGATCTGATAAGCAACAAAGCAGATAAAATTTCTGGAGTGGTAACAACTATTAACGAGATTTCTGACCAGACAAATCTGCTTTCGCTCAACGCCGCCATCGAAGCTGAAAAAGCGGAAGAATACGGGAAGGGCTTTGCCGTTGTTGCACGCGAGATAAGCCGGCTTTCTGACCAGACTGCCATAGCCACTAAAGACATAGAATATATGGTAAACGAGATGCACTCTGCCGTAAGCTCCGGAGTAATGGAAATGGACCGCTTTGGCGATCAGGTGCGTAAAAGTGTTACGAATACAGCAAAGATCAGCACACAGCTTAGCAAGGTGATTGATCGCGTTAATGTTTTAAAGCCAGAATTCGAAAGCGTTAACGATGTAATGCAGTCACAAGCAACCGGTGCTGCACAGATTAAAGAAGCTATGGAACAGCTTTCCACTACTGCCGAAAATTCAAAGCAATCATTATCAGAATTCTCCGAAGCTGCGAAACAGCTTAGCGAAGCAGTGCAAGTTCTCCAAAATGAAGTTTTACGATTTAATGTTGACTAATAACAATCAGGAATAAAATGATAAACTTATTCAGAAAATTAAAGATTTCCCAGAAACTGCTTATCTCCAGTGCTGCCTTTGCACTGCCTATTGCAGTATTGCTTTATTTCGTGATCATAGGATATAATAACAGCATATATTTCTCCCAGAAGGAAATATATGGCAACGAACTGCTCAAGCCGCTCTCAGATGTTTTAACTAATATTGAAAAACATCAGAATTATTCAAATTTGTATCACTTAGTAATAAGCAATGATAGCGCCAAAAAAGAAGTTAGCTTAGACGCACTAAACTCCGAAAAAGATATATGCGAAAGTATCATCAAAGAATCCTTCAGCAAATTAATTGCCGTAAATGAAAAGCTCGGAAGTCACATCCAAACCATGCCTGAATATCTGCAAAGAATGGGCAAAGAGCGGCTAATTCCTGAAGCTATAAGGGAAAGATGGAACGAGCTTGCCGATAACTGGAAAGCAATTGATAGCGATGAAGCCAACCACAAATACAACGAAATAAATGAAGATGTCATCTCTTTGATAAGGTATATCGGCAATAAATCAAATTTAATACTCGACCCCGACTTAGATTCATATTATCTAATGGATATTTCTTTGCTCGTAATGCCAATGATGCAAATGAAACTAAATGATATGATAATTAACGCATCAAAATTATTATTAAAAGATACTATTTCAAAACATGATATTCTTAAGATTGTCTTCCTTTCCGGCAGCATACAAGATGATTTACGACAAAGAATAAAAGAAGGACTTGCTATATCATTAGCTGAAGACAAATCATTTTATGAAGAAAGTATATCTTTGCAAAAAGAGCTGCCTGCCTTCTTTGAGGAATATGATTCAGATCTTACTGATCTTTTCGCTATTATGGATGAGATCATCAATAATGAAAAGAAAGTAGATTTCGACAGATTACACACTTCAGCAAAAAAAGCGATGACAAGCGGAGCTGTATTTTGGGACAGAGTATATTTTGAGCTCGATACTTTGCTCGAGACCAGAATAGAAGACCATAAAAGCAAAAGAATGCTGTCCGTATTGATCAGTGCCATCGCGCTGGTATTCGCTATTGGTATGGTGCTTTTCGTTACTGTTTCTATAACAAGGCCGCTGAAAGTACTCGAACAAATTGCCAGAAATGTAGCAGAAGGCGATATACGACAAGCTATGCAAAGAGTCGAGGACAGCAAAACAAATGCTTTAAAATTGAAAAGCGGACAATCACTGGATAGTATAAATCCGAACGATGAGCTATTGATTGTTTTTTCTGCTATTGAAACTATGACTGGCAATTTAGACTCACTTCTTAAGCAGGTACAGCAATCGGCTGAAGAAGTATCCGAATCTGCCGGCTCGATATCAATGTCCGCCAGAGATCTGGAAAGCACTATCGCCCAACAAGTTTCCTCAACAAACGAAGTAAACGCCACGAGCAAGGAGATATCATCTACTGCAAGGAACTTGGCTCAAACTATGAACAATGTTTCCGAAATGGTTACTAATTCCTCAAATCTGGCAAAATCTGGCATAAGCAACCTGAAAGATATTAAATCAATTATGCTGGAATTACAAAGCGAAACAAGCGAGATATCCGATAAACTTGAATTGATCAATAATAAAACCGAAAACATTAGCTATATAATAACCAAAATAACCAAAGTGGCTAACAGAACCAATCTGCTATCGCTAAATGCCGCCATAGAAGCTGAAAAGGCTGGCGAGCAGGGAGCTGGCTTTTCAGTTGTTGCACGCGAAATCAGGCTTTTAGCTGACGAAACCTCTGTAGCAGCACTCGATATTGAAGAGATGATAACAGAAACACAAAAAGCAGTAAAAGACGGAGTGCTCGCCGTAGAAAGCTATACTGAAAAGACAAACCGCAGCTCCTCGACAATAGCTTCGATAAGCGAAGAAATGTCCGGGCTTATCGGTCATATAAATGAATTAGAGCCCAAATTCAACTCTGTAAATGATGGTATGCAAATGCAGTCCGAGGGGGCAGACCAAATAAAAGAAGCAATGGAACAGCTAAATGAATCCGCAGGATATACCAAAGATGCTCTTATGAAATTCAGAGATATCACTGATATGCTTTCGGATACTTTAAATAAGATGAATAACGAATTATCCAAATTTAAAATGTAGAATAACTATGACATCAGGTTCAGTTTCAAATAAAAATCGTTTGCTGCTTATGTTCTATATAAGCAATAAAAAATATGCCATAGACGCAACTTCCGTCGAGGAAATTATCCCCCTTGTACGAATTGAGAGCATAGCTGAAGCCAAAGGCAATATAATCGGATATATTAACTATCGCGGCACTATGATACCAGTAATAGACTTAGCTTTGCAGCTGACCGGACAACCTTCCCGCAAATTGCTTAGCACCAGAATTATTATTATCAATACCTCAGGTTTCGATCAGGGGGATATGCTGATAGGTATGATAGCCGAAAAGGTTACGGAAACAAAACATATAGACGAAGCAGATATCAAATACCCCGTAATCGAAGACTCTGAAAAAACATTGAATGGTATATTATATGGAAATGAAGGGATAGTGCGTCGTCTCCGTTTCGACCATTTATTACCCGGCAATAAAAACATGAATTTGCCTCAAAAAAAGATGAACGAAAATGATATATAACAGAATATATAAATATCTCGAAGATGAAATAGGACTGGATATAAATTCAATAGGAACTGCCAGCATTGACAGCTCTATCAAGCTGCTAATGACGGAAAATAATATAGAAACTATTGATGAATTGTTGCACAATTTAAAACATCTGCCCAAATTTCATTCTTTGTTGTTTGAAAAGATCATTGTACCTGAAACGTGGTTCTTCCGCGATGCCAAGCCCTTTGAGTTTTTAAGTATTTGGTTACGCCAAAACAAAGTTTTCTTCCAAAGAGAAAAGCTTAAGATACTATCTGCTCCCTGCTCCACAGGCGAGGAGCCATACTCTATAGCTATAGCTTTAACCGAACAGGGATTACCAAAAGATTCTTTTCGGATTGATGCTATAGACATAAGCGGAGATTCTATAATCAAAGCTAAGAAAGCAGAGTACCACAAAATATCATTCCGCGGAGATGATAAATATTTTTTAGACAAATATTTTACTCCCCGTGGCGATAAACGATTCGGACTGAAAAGAGAGATCAGAGATATGGTAGATTTTCGTCAGGATAATATACTTAGACTGATAACTATTAAACCATTTGAGAAATATCATGTTATCTTCTTCAAAAATTTGCTGATATACCTTAATGCTGATGCACGCATGAAAACAATGAATAAAATAAAGCAGTTACTTCACCCCAAAGGGGTTTTATTCACCGGGCATACAGAGACATCATATTTCCTGCAATATGGTTTTTCTATGGTTAAATATCCGCATTCTTTTGCGCTTTCTATTAATAAAGCCAATACTGCTATAGCTAAGGACAAAGTAATAAATAATATCCAAAGCAAAGCAAGCATAAAGACAAACGCAAGAAAAGACTTTACACTGCGCGATACAAATGGCACTTCAAAACAAATAGAGCCAGCTGAAATAACAGATAGCACAGAAATAAAAGAGGAAAAAACTCAATTAGGTAAAATTAAACAATTAGCCGACAAAGGATATTTCGATAAAGCATTAGATATGTGCATAGAGTACTCAGGGAAAAATAAAAGTGACTACGAAGCCTATTTCCTGCAAGGACTTATATACGAAGCAATAAACGACAAGGACAATGCAGCTATACAATATAACAAAGTGCTTTACCTGATGCCTGACCACAGCGATGCTCTTTTGCATCTTAGCTTACTGTACGAAAGCGCCGGTCTGGAAAAGCAGGCAAGATCAGTCAGAGAAAGATTATTAAGATTAAAGAATAAATAAAATGAAAACTGAAAATACTGAAATAGCAACAAAATATGAACAGTGCTGGAAAGTAACCGGAGTTTCTGGCTCAGGTGTCTGCGACAAGCTCGATATTTACTCGCATTGCCGCTTATGCCCTGTTTATTCAGAAAAGGGCAGAAGTCTTTTCAACAGGGAAAGTTCCGAGGAGCTTATTGAGTTATGGACTAAAGAGATATCCAAACCTAAACAAATAGAAAAGACAAACACGCTTTCCGTTGTAATATTCAGGATCAAAAAAGAATGGTTCGCGCTATCCACAGCATATTTCAAAGAAGCTGTAAACGACAGAACCATACACACTGTGCCGGATAGGTCCAACGATATATTCCTCGGTATAGCTAACATTAGCGGCGAACTGCTGTTATGCCTTAATTCATACCGTATCTTTGGTGTGGATATGACTGAGGATGAAGACGAGAACAAGAATTCCTTCAAAAGAATGATAGTGCTAAAAGATAGCAGAGATAGATTTGTCCTTGTAGTAGATGAGATTCTTGGAGTAATACGGATAGGTATGGATGAACTTGTAAAAGGCCCCTCTACCTTAGTAAATGCACCTGAATCTTTGTCAAAAAGTGTGTTCCAATATGATAATAAAAAAATCGGATTCATTGACCCCGAAAAATTATTTAATTCTTTAAATGGGAGTTTAAGCTGGTGAGTAATATAGAATCAAATGAAGATTTCGATATTTCAATGTTAGACTTGTTCAAAATTGAACTCGAGAACCACACGGCTATCCTCGAAAACGGACTTGTAAGCATTGAGCTGGATCAATCGTCGGAAAACATAGAACCACTGATGAGAGCCGCCCATTCGATAAAAGGGGCGGCAAGGATTGTTGGTTTAGACATAGCCGTCGGGCTTGCTCATGCTATGGAAGATATGCTCTCTGCCTGCCAGAATCAAAATTATACTATTGACAGTAACGATATAGATCTACTGCTTCAGGCAAATGATATTTATAAAGAATTACTTACTGTTGATTTAAACGAAATACAACCAAAACTCGAAGAGAAGAAAGATAGTATTGATGACCTCGAAATATTGCTTAGAGAATCCCTACAGGGAAATAAACCGAAGCCACAAGAGAGCCGCGAAACACAAGAGCATAAATCTCAGGAAGAAATTGCAGAAGAAGACGACTCGAATATAGATATGTCAATGCTTGAATTATTCCAGATCGAAGTGGAAAGCAACACTCAAATGCTGGAGCAGGGACTTTTAGATGTGGAATCTGACCAATCCTCAGAAAGTATAGAACCGCTGATGAGAGCAGCCCATTCCATAAAGGGTGCATCAAGAATTGTTGGGCTGAACTACTCCGTTACTTTATCTCACGCTATGGAAGATGTGCTTACATCCGTGCAAAGAGGAGATTTCAAACTTGACTCTGCCGATATCGATCTACTTCTGCAATGCAATGATCTATACAAAGGGATACTTGGATTATCCATCGAAGAAATTCCAGATTATCTAAGATCAAAAAAGTCATTAATTCATGAATATACACAAATTCTGCAAGGCATTCTAAAAGGCTACAAACCCAAAATGCCGGAAGCATCTTCTTTGGTTAAACCAAAGCAGACTAATATCAGCTCTGTTGATGATGAAAAAAATGATAGTATCGAAAAACATCAAACAAAAGAAATTGATAAAAAGCAGGTAAAAACAATAGACAAATCACGTAAACAAAATAAGGGATCTACACAGGATGGTACTTTTGTTCGCGTGCTGTCAGAAAATTTGAATAAACTAATGGGGCTTGCCGGAGAAAGTCTCGTGCAGACCAAATCCCTGAAGCCATTTTCCAGCTCTCTGCAAACGATAAAGAACACATTTATGGAGTTGCATAGTAATCAGGAAAACTTGCTGCTGAATCTAAGAGATCAGGACTTACCCGAAGAAATGAAGATACGGATTGACACTTCTTTAGAGAAATATGATGAAATTAGCAATCAGATGACCCGCCATATAGAGAATTTCGCTAAATTCACCAGGGCTATGGAATCGCTCTCAGATAGACTTTACAACGAAACTGTAGAAACAAGGATGAAGCCCTTTTCCGAAGGTGTACTCGGGTTCCCCCGATTAGTGAGAGATGTCTCCAAACAGCTCGGCAAAAAAGTTGTTCTTGAAGTACGCGGGCAGAATACCAGTGTGGATCGCGACATACTCGAAAAGTTGGAATCCCCGCTCAACCATCTGATACGTAATGCCATAGACCATGGCATGGAAATGCCCGAAGAAAGAATAAGTGCTGGCAAATCTGAAACCGGCACAATTATTTTAGAAGCTCACCACCGATCTGGTATGCTTATTATTTCAGTAAAAGATGACGGCAGAGGCATAGATTTAGAAAAATTAAAAGGTAAAATTGTTACACGTGGCTATGCTACCGAAGAGATGGTAGCCGAGATGAGCAAAAATGAATTGATAGATTTCCTTTTTTTGCCGGGATTCTCTACTGCACAGCAGGTAACGGAAATCTCCGGCAGAGGTGTTGGGCTTGATGTGGTTTTTGCCATGGTTCACGAAGTAGGCGGCACGGTAAGAGCAGATTCCGAAGTAGGGAAGTCAACTATTTTCATGCTGCAACTTCCTCTTACATTATCCGTTTTGAGAACTCTTATAGTGGAGATAAGCAAAGAGCCATACGCTCTGCCACTTTCGAGAATTGACAGGATTTTAGTGCTGAACAAACAGGAACTGAAGATAATCGAAGATCGCCAGTACTGCGAATTTGACGGGGAAAATATCGGCATAATAGACGCACATCAGGTATTTAAAAAGCCGGGAGGAAACGAAGAAGAAAACAAATACTATATTGCCATAATCAGCGATCTGATAGATAGATACGGCATTGCGGTTGATAAATTCCTCGGGGAGCGGGATGTAGTAGTAACTCCCTTAGACCATCGCTTGGGCAGAATACCAAATATCAGCGCCGGTTCAATTACGGAGGATGGCAAGCCACTGTTGATAATAGATGTGGACGATTTGGTACGCTCTGTTGATAATCTATTAAACAAGGAAAAAGTCAATAAGATTGGCTTCGTAAAAGAACTGAAAGCCAGAAGGCGTAAATCAATACTTGTGGTTGATGATTCTATAACAGTTCGCGAACTGGAGAAAAAATTACTCACTAAAAGCGGTTATGATGTAACAGTAGCCGTTGACGGGATAGACGGCTGGAATGCCTTGCAC
>CAYQTZ010000003.1:0-7138 GCA_964420565.1 uncultured Hyphomicrobiales bacterium | reverse complement strand
AGATGAATTTGATATGGTGGTTTCAGATGTGGATATGCCTCGTATGAATGGTATAGACCTTGTAAAAAGAATAAAAAGCGACCCCAAACTAAAGAGTCTTCCAGTTATGATAGTATCTTACAAAGATCGCGAAGAAGATAAAATAAGAGGCTTAGAAGCTGGCGCAAATTATTATCTGACAAAAAGCAGTTTTCATGACGAAACATTGGTTGAAGTAGTAAGAGAATTAATTGGAGATTATTCTGAATAATTATTATCGTTAACAATTAAAAAAAAATAAAAATATGAAAATTGCAATAGTAAATGATCTGTCCATCGCGGTAGAAGCTCTCAAACGGGTTCTGAAATCCGTATCTAACCACGAAATATGCTGGACTGCATTCGATGGCAAGGAAGCAGTAGAAAAAGCTTGCAACGACAGACCAGACCTAATATTAATGGACCTGATCATGCCCGTGATGAATGGAGTGGAAGCCACGAAAAGGATAATGAAGCAATGCCCCTGTCCTATACTTGTCGTTACTGCCACAGTTACGGGTAACGCAGGGTTGGTTTTCGATGCCATGGGGGCAGGCGCTTTAGATGCTGTCTGCACCCCTACTCTTGGAGCTAAGGGAAGTGTGGAAGGTGCAAAAGATCTGCTAAAAAAAATAGATACTATTGGCAAACTTATAGGGAAAGAAGTACAAATAAAAACTAATAGCGTTATAGAGCGAAGGCCTTCTCTGAAGATCATGCCCAAATTAATCGCTATTGGTTCATCTACAGGAGGCCCCAAAGCATTAGCTTATATCCTCTCTAAAATGCCAAAGGATTTGAAAGCTTCCATAGTAATAGTTCAGCATGTAGATTTCCTCTTTGCCAACGGTCTGGCAAACTGGCTGAACGACCAGACCGAATTAGAGGTAAAAGTGATCAAAGAGGGGGTGTATCCGGAGCAGGGTGTTGTCTATCTGGCGGAAACTAACGACCATTTAATGTTAGACAAAGACCGCACTTTTTACTATACACCAGAACCGATCAATTATCATTACAGACCTTCGGTCAATGTGTTCTATAAAAGTTTGAAAGCTAACTGGGAGAACAAAGATATTGCAATCCTGCTGACAGGAATGGGAGACGATGGCGCTCTGGGTATGCTTGAGCTGAAAAACGAAGGTTGGCACACCATTGCTCAGGATAAAGAGAGCTCAACTGTGTATGGTATGCCCAAACAAGCAGCTAAATTAGGTGCAGCTAAGCAAGTACTGCCCTTAGAAGATATTCCACAAAGAATTTTACAATTAATATAATAAAGGTGATATATGTCCACGAAAGACACATTAAATATAACAGATTACAAAATCAAAGTGCTACTGATAGACGACCAGAGAATAGTAGTAGAAAGCGTGAAAAAGATGCTTTCAGCGGAAACCGATATCGAGTTTCACTTTTGTATGGACCCTACAAAAGCAATACAGGAGGCGATGAAGATAAATCCTACGGTTATTCTGCAGGATCTGATAATGCCTGACGTAGATGGTCTTACGCTCGTTAAATTCTTCAGAGCTAAGCAGGAACTTAAAGATATACCTCTGATAGTTCTTTCCTCGAAAGAAGAACCCGAAGTAAAAGCAAAAGCTTTCGAACTCGGCGCCAATGATTATTTTGTTAAAGATTTTGACCCAAAGAAACGCGCCGACATCGAGCTAAAAGCTCGCATCCGTTACCACTCAAAAAGCTATATCAATTTACTGCAAAGAAACGAAGCATATAGTGCATTGAAAAAAAGCCAGGAAGAGCTTGCTTCAGAGCTGCAAAAAGCTGCAGATTACGTAAAATCTCTTCTGCCAGATCCAATAGATACAGGAGATATAAAAATAAATTGGATGTTCATCCCATCTGCCGATCTTGGTGGTGATTCATTCGGATACCACTGGATAGACGATGATCATTTTGCATTATACCTACTGGACGTATGCGGTCATGGTGTTGGGTCTGCTTTACTTTCCGTCTCAGCATTTAACACAATGAGATCGCAAACACTTTCAGATGTTGACTTCAGAAATCCTGATGAAGTATTAGACAAGCTGAACAAATCCTACCAGATGTCCGAACAAAACGACTTATACTTTACGATGTGGTATGGCGTTTATAATAATAAGACGAGTGAGCTGAAATACGCAAGTGCCGGTCATCCTCCGGCTTTGTTGCTGACTAAAGATAAAGAAAAAATTCAACTTATGAACGATAATTTCATCGTCGGGGGGGTCCCTGATTTTCAATATAAAAGCACAACAGTCAAGATAGAAAAACCTGTATATTTATACATTTACTCAGATGGGGTTTATGAAATTGAAAAGCCAGATGGCAGGATGTGGTCATTAAAAGAATTCATCGACTTCGTGGCAGACCATGCCAATGAGTCAGGAAGTGAAATCGAAGAATTGTATAAATATATTATGGATCTTTCCGGCTCAGAGATACTTGATGATGACTTTTCGATGTTCAGGGTAAGCATCAGTTAGTTTTTTCTTTATTAACGGTTAGCAAATATGAGCAAACAAAAAGCATCAAAAACATTAAGATTAATAGAGAATATTTTTACAAGCGGAATGTTTGATGACTATGGAGTCGAAGTAAAAAGGAAAGTGATATTCCTGAATATTTTCTTTGCCATTGGTGTCTGTTTATTGATTCCTTTTGGTATCTCAGCTTATCTCAATGGTCAATACTTGTTAGCTATCATAGATTTTGGAATAGCCGCCTTGTTATTGCCTTTAGCAATGCACTTAAGAATGACTCACAAGACTGACTTTTCAGCTTTCTCTACAGTGGCAATGCTTACTGTGTTTTTTCTATATCTATTTAGCTCGGGTGGAGTTTCCCAAAGCGGAATATTATGGCTTTATATGTATCCAATTTTCGCTCTGATGTTTTTAGGTACAAAAGTTGGTTCTATAGTCATACTCGCCTTTTTGGCAACAATTGTACTGATACAATTTGTTCCAAGCGAATTATTTTCTGAAAAAGCTTACGAAGATGATAAAGTTTTTCGTTTTATTGCTTCATTTCTGGCTGTGAGTATTATCTCTTTTTATTATGAAAAGATAAAATCATCAAACCAAAAAGAATTGGAAAATCGCAATCGTGAATACAGCGAAACAATTGATAGATTAAAGCAAACAGAGAAGCATTTGTTAGAAAAAGACAGATTTCAGAATGATGTATTTAACGCAATACAAAATGGTTTATGCGTTTTGGATAACGAGTATAATATATTAGATGTCAATAATTGGATGGCAGAGCATTATCCAGAAGAAATGCCTTTAATTGGGAAAAAATGTTATGAAGCATATCATGATAGAGATGAAGTATGCTCATGGTGCCCGACGAAGGAAACATTTCTTACTAAAAACTCTTCTAAATCTATTGTCCCTTACTATTCAAAAGATAATACCAAGGGCTGGTTAGAAGTAAGTTCTTACCCTTTATTAGATAACTATGGCAAAACAAAGGGCATAATTCAATTCATTGATGATGTAACAGAAAAGAAATATACAGAAGAAATACTCAAGAAGCAACAGGCAAATCTTGTTGCTTTGATCGATAATACTAAAGACCTTATTTGGTCATTAGATAAAGACCATGATCTGCAGATATTCAATCTTGCCACCAAGAATATGTTCGAAATGCTTTTCGGTGTTACTTTAAAAGCAGGTGTTAATATGGTTAGCATTCTGCCAGATGAAAATGAAAGGAATAGATGGCGAGAGCTTTATAACCGCTCTTTGAGTGGAGAGCATTTCAAAGTCTGGCAAACTTTCGAGTTATCAAAAGATGAGCCACTATATTTGGAGTTCTCTTTCAACCCAATCAATACTGAAGATAGTTCCGTAATCGGTGTATCCTGCCATGGTAGAAATATTTCAGATTGGAAAGAATACGAAAGATCAATTCTGGAATCCGAACGCGAGCACCGTTTGCTATTCACCAATGCTCACGATGCTATATTGATCTTTGATCCTGAAGATGAAAGGATACTGGATCTAAACGATAGAGCTGCTCAGGTTTACGGATATCAAAGAAGTGAAATGCTCGGCAATTCCTTAAAAGAAATATCCAAAAACATTACGTATGGAGAATCAAGAATAAAGAAGTTGTTAGATGAAGAAATACCTTTGAGCTTCCAAACTCAACACTATCACAAAGATGGGCATGAAATGACCATTGAAGTCAATACTTCATTGGTTACTTATAAAGGCAACAAAGCTGTTCTTTCGATTAACCGTGATATCTCCGATAGGATTAGAATACAGAAAGAGCTAAAAGAAAATGAGGAAAATTTCCGTACGCTTTCCGACGAATCGCCTAATATGATATTCATTAGCCAGAAGGGTAAAATAGTTTATGCAAATAATAAATTCGAAGAAGTAATGGGCTATTTCAAAGAAGAGTTCCTTGACCCAGATTTCGACTTCCTATGCCTGATAGATAAAGGGTCTATAGATAGATTTTTAAATAATTATAACAAAGTATATAACAAACATTTAGACATTCCGCCCCATGAATACAAATTTCTTACTAAAGATAAAAAAACTTTCGTCGGTATCAATTCTTCCAGATTGATAAAATACAACAATGAAGATGCTTTGTTAATTATTATCACAGACATTTCGGAACTAAAGCTTGCTCAAGAAGCTCTAAAGCTTAGCGAAAAGAGATACAAAGATCTTTTCGAGTCTGCCGACGAAGCCAGACTGATAATGAAAGATATTTTCATCTCACAATGCAATACTAAGGCGATGGAGCTGTTCGGCTATGCCCACAATGAGCTTATTGATAATCCTCTATATGCTTTTGCCCCGCTTTTTCAGGAAGATGACAGATTTTCAGAAGAGCTGATCCATGAGCGTGTTTATGAAGTTATTAACGGGATCCCCCAACACTTCGAATGGGATATTAAGCAAAAAGATGGCACTATAATAAAAACGGAAGTTAGTTTTAAAAAATTAGAAACTTTTGGGAATCAATATCATCAGGCAATAATCAGAGATATTACCGATAGAAAAAGAAACGAATCTGAACTTCAGAACTATCGTACAAATTTAGAAGATATAGTGAAATATCGCACTGAAGAGCTGTCCAAAGCCAATAACCAGCTATATCAGGAAATTTATGAACGCAAGCAAACCGAGCTGGCCCTCAGAGAAAGCGAAGAGCATTTCAAAGATCTTGTTGAAAAAGCGGGAATTGCCATTATAATGGATAACAGCGAGGGAGAGGTAACATATTACAATAATAAATTCTGCGAACTCTTCGGATACTTACCAGAAGAAATCGAAAGAATGACTATTACTGATATGGTGCATCCCGATAGTATAGACTCTGTTAAAAAAAGACATAAAAGTAGAATGGCTGGTGAAGACGTAGAAACATCTTATGAGTTCAAGGGAATAAAGAAAGACGGAACAGAGATTATAGCTGAAGTGAAGGTAGAACCTTCAAAGATCGGAAATACCATAATCGGCACCAGATCATATCTTTGGGATATTACCAAACGCAAGGAAATAGAGAACCAGCTTATGATATCGGATCAGATTTTGCAGAAGGCAGGCACTTTAGTGCTCGTGACTAACGATAAAGCTGACATTATATATGCTTCTCCATATTTGCAGATGGTGCTCGGATACACATCAGATGAAATACTGGGGGACAGATGGTGGACTATTTATGAGGATACAGAAGAAAATATAATTAAAGAAAAGCAATACCTGATACAAGCGGCTAAGGGGCTGACACCTATACGCAACGCTTATGAAAGGGAAATAAAGACAAAAGATGGAGATAAAAGATGGATTCAATGGATTGAAGCATTGGGAATGAATAATACTGTGATCGGTGTTGGAATTGACATTACCGACCGTAAAAAAGCTATTATGATGATGAAAAAAGCCAAAGACGAAGCCGAAGAGGCTAATCGGATGAAATCACAATTCATTGCTAACGTTTCTCATGAAATCAGAACACCGCTGAACGGCATAATCGGTTTTACAGAATTAATATTGAATTCTGATAATGTAGAAATAATTCATCCACAGGCACAATCAATAATTCGGGAATCAGAAACGCTGCTTAACCTGATCAATGATCTTTTAGATCACGCCAAAGTGGAAGCAGGCAAAACTGAGTTGGAATACCTGCCGATAGACCTTATAAAGTTCATGGATGATATTGTAAGTTCCAATTATCTTAGAATAAAAAGTAAAGGATTGGAACTTCGCGTTAATATTGACGAGGAAGCGCCGCCATACGTAGAAGGCGATTACCTGCGTTTGCGGCAGATAATGATGAATCTCGTTTCTAATGCTATTAAATTTACTGAAAAAGGATTCATTGAAATTGGTTTGGAAAATGTTGAAACTCGAGGTGATATTTCCAAAATTGCGTTTTTCTGTATTGACACAGGAATCGGCATACCAGAAGAAAAGCAAAGCAGCATTTTCGATAGTTTTATTCAGGCAGACGGCTCTACAACCCGAAAATATGGCGGCACAGGTCTCGGCACAAGTATTTCGAAGCTATTAGTTGAGCTGATGGGCGGGGAGATAGGACTGGAAAGCCAGCTCGGCGAGGGAAGTACATTTTGGTTCGTCCTGGATATGAAGCATTCACTGCCCCCATTAGAAACCGAGAAAGATATTAACGTTTCCGAGGAAATGCAATACGTGCTTGCTGAGGAACGCAAGGTAAGATCATCGAATATCTTACTTGTCGAAGATTATGAGCCAAATCAGGAAGTAGCCCGAAGTCATCTGGAAAGTGTAGGACATTCGGTTGATATGGCAAGTAACGGGGCTATCGGAGTAGAGTATGCTTTAGCAAATAAATACGACCTAATACTAATGGATATCCAAATGCCCATCATGGATGGACTAACAGCTACGAAAGCTATTCGCGGGCAGGATGGTCCGAACAAAGGATCTATCATTATTGCACTGACTGCCAATGCCGACGATGAGACTTTGAAAATGTGCGGCGAAAGCGGCATGAATGATCTGATCCCTAAACCCATAAGAAGAAAAGAATTTCTGAAAATAGTTGATAAATGGCTGTTCCTCAGCGATTCGCAACAAGAGAAAGTTGAAATCGAACCAGA
>CAYQTZ010000002.1:2959-27040 GCA_964420565.1 uncultured Hyphomicrobiales bacterium | reverse complement strand
TTAATAAAAAGGGGCGACGTTTCAATTTAAGCAGCGATTGAAACTCAAAAATATCATGAGAATAGTTAAAAATACTGAAAACCTTTGGATTCATCCATGGTACAAGTTTGCTTATTGCTATCCTCGTACTATGAAGGATGGAACAATACTCGTTTACACATCTGTTGACTCAGACAGGAAATCAACTGGCATCATATGGAAGCCAGCTAATAAAAAGCACGCTATGAAGGTGTTGGAAGAGAGACTGAAAATATCAAGTAATAATATATCAACATTGTGTTCTGATGAAAAACGCAAGTGAGATCGAAGCTAATTTTTGGGATTCAAATTATCAATCAATCGGAATGAAATAGCAATTTGTAAAAAACCGCATAAGTGAATAAATATATTTGAAGAGAATGAAATGGAGACTATCAAGGATAAAAATCATCAAAAAAGCCCAAAAGTGGCAGCAAACTTGACAAACATAAAATCAGCTGTTTCTATAAGTTTTTGGAAGATAATTAATTACGAGAATTAGTAAGTGATCCCGAGGGGATTCGAACCCCTACTGCCAGCGTGAAAGGCTGGTGACCTAACCATTAGTCGACGGGACCTGTTTTCAAAGAATTCAAAGTTATGACTATTTTTTTTTATTTCCAAATTATTTTTTTCATTTTTAGACTTGTTCTGAATAATATTTTGAAAAACTAAAGAACGATATTTGTGAATATATTTTAAAATTTAAAGAAAGCTTGTATATTTCGCTCATTCTACCCCAGGCATTTCGATGAAAATCCAATTCCAGTTTCAGTGATAGTACCACACCTGTCTCTGAGTAATCACCCTACTTGGTTCAAGCAATATTTGCATGAATATTGATAGCTCAATGTTGTAAAATAGTTGTTTAACCCAAAAGAAGGCTATCGAAATGGCGAGGGCAAGTATTAAGACTCTATAGCAAGTGCTTCAGCAATCATGAGATCGAAGGATGGCTGGCTATTACTATCAAGACGTTTGATTATTCTCAAAAGCATGTCTGCAACATGTTTGTATTCGTGTTTTGTCAATTGATTGTCGTCAATATCACGTAAAAATCTTGGATAATTTGAACGTTGAGCAGATTCATAGTAAATGGAATAGTAAATGAAAAATCAATTGGCTTCCTTCTCCTAACTTTTAAATACTGATCAATCGGAGCAAACAAATCCTTCAGTTTTTTTGCATTTTTATCGAAATCAAACATAAAACATCCTTATTAACAAACAAATCTGTCACCCATCTGTCACCCAGACAATTATTTTCCCTCATCAAAAAACCCTGTAACTCGTTCAAATTACAGGGCTTTACATTGTAGGATATAGTACGCCCGAAGGGATTCGAACCCCAAACCTTCTGATCCGTAGTCAGATGCTCTATCCAGTTGAGCTACGGGCGCTTTATTTTTTCTTTTTTTATACTTCTGCTGTTTCAGTCTTCATTTTGTTGACAAATTTTGATAATTTCGACTTTTGGTTTGCAGCTTTATTCTTATGTATGATATTTTTCGCTGCAAGTTTATCCAATACTTTGGTTACTCGCTTCATATTTTCCATAGCTGCGTCGTAAGATTCCGCCTCGCGAACGCTTCTTAATGCTTTTTTCATATCTTTTTTCTGCAAACGATTGTAAAGGCGGTTTTTGCTCGCCTGTCTTATCCTTTTCAATGCTGACTTATGATGTGCCATCTACCTTATACACTCTTTTATTAATAATACTGTTTTACGAACTCCAAAGATAATGAAATTCCTAATATTTTCAAATTTTTTTTTGATTTATTTCTATCAATTGGTTCATATATTCCACTTTTTCTTTTACAATTATTATATCGGCTTTAGAATTTATTTAATTTTCTGCGAAATTGATTTTTCTGATCAGCCGTCTTTGCTATCGCTTATTATAGTTAATATCTCTACTACAAATACAGATCGTAATTCTATTCCTATGAAATTTTTACCTGATAGTATTTTGATAATGCTTGTTTCTCTTATAAAGTAACTTGCCAGAAATACATCTTCTTGGAAGGCTTTGCTCATCGGTTTTTTTCTATATTGGTTATCTATATTTTGCTGCCAGAGCACATTAATTTAGTAGATGGGATTTTCAATAATCAATAAAATCACATTGCGAATTATTGTTCAGCATCGTTTTTCATTTATCGTCTATATAAGATGCTTGCTGGATTGAATTAGTAATATATATGTTATGCAAATCAACGGAAAGTTATCATTTTCAGAAATGATCTTTTTTCATATTCATTTTTGCAGACATCCTTACCCAAATATTTCCATGAATAGTATTAAAGTGTAAGTTTTTTCTTCTTCTTTTCATAAATGCAATAAATATTAATTTCTAATATATGAAATATTTCTTGTTTTTCTCACATTTCTTTTTTTTAATAACTAATTAATTATCGAATATTTTCTATTGATCCTTTATATAATAAGAAATATTCATGATACTCGGGTTTTCGACATATCTATTGAGGGTAATAAATATAAGGGCTAAGGATATTTTATAATATGAACTTTTCTTATGCAGCTGACATTAATAAGTATTTGCAATAAATATTGATTGGCATTGTTTTTGTTAAAATAAATGAATATATTGACAAAAAAGGAAAGTGTACTATGGCTGAAGTAGATTTTTTAAAACATTACTTTAATACAAAAAGCGATAATGTGCTTCTTGAATTCAATGGTGCTTTGTCTCAGGACCTGCTGGTCAGAATTGGCGATGTTATTGTTAAAAAAGTATCGGCAGGCAAGCTTATAAAAACGATATTCTCTGTTTTCGTTGAATTAGCACAGAATATAATGCATTATTCTGCAGAAAAAGAAAGAATAAAAGGCAAAGAAATTGGCGTTGGAATAATACTTTTCTCAGAAGATGAAAAATGGTTTAATATTTTCTCTGGCAATAAGATTGAAAATACTAAAGTCAATAAACTGACAGACCATTTGAATAATATCAATAGCATGAAAGAACCTGAGCTAAAGAAATTCTATAAAAAACGTTTACGCGATGTGAAAGAGTCAGACAGTAAGGGCGCAGGACTCGGATTGATAGATATTGTTCGCAAATCAAAGAGCATAATTGATTACGAGATATTACCTATAGATGATGATTGCTCATTCTTAAAAATTAATGTAAAAGTAAAAAAGGAAACATAGTATGCAAGATCTATTCATCGAAGCAGCTAAGGATACTCCAGAAATTAAATTCGTTGCAGAAAAAGGAGAGCTTTTTATCGAAGGACAGTCTTATCCTGAAAGCGCCTCTGAATTCTATAATCAGATTATTCAGTTGATTACAGAATATGGTGAGAAAAGTAATGTCAACTTAACTATTAGCTTCAAATTCATATATTTTAATACTAGCTCATCTAAAGCTATCTTAGATATTCTCGATATTTTGGAAGTATTCCACGAGCAGGGCAAAGAACCAAAGGTCAATTGGTACTACGAAAAAGATGATGAAGACATTAAAGAAAGTGGTGAAGAATTTGCCGAAGATATTAAGTTCTCTTTTAATGTTTTGGAAGGATAGTTACAAAACAGAAATCAGCTAATATTTTACAGATGACATCCATATAAGAGGGCTTCATCTTATATAGTAATATTTTAAAATAAATCAAAAGATATATTTAAAATTATTATCTAAGTTATTATTAAATCTATTGAATGCAATTAAATTTGAATTTTTCATTTCGATTCATATCTTTCCAAATCACCTCTTGTATTTAATAAACTTCATAAGTAAAATATTTTATTTAAATGATCAAGAAAAAGCTCATTTGAGCTGAATTATCAGACCTGACTCAGTGCATACTTGCGTGTTTCTTGATGCGATTTATCTGATGTTCCAGATAATTGTTATGATAATGATTTTTTTTTGAACTAAGCTAATAAACTGCTATATTAGAACTTACAATTTAGAATATGCATTGTTATACTTCTTAAAGATAGAGCTATGAAAAAGCTATCCATTCTAATAACAGCGGTATTTCTTACTATTGGTATTTCCAATTTGCCAGCCCAAAAGCAGGGTCAGGAGAAAATTGATTTGCATCTGAAAGAGCTTCGGAATGCTAAAGAATATACCCATATTTGTTTTTCTCAAGATGAGAAAAACAGAGATGATGTAGCTGTGCTGGGGGTGAGGGCGTAAGTTCAGAAAATCTGAAGGACTGATATATTTATATCATTAATAAAATCAGAAATTATTGAATGATTTTTCAATAGTAATATTTCAATATGTTTTGTTGTATTATTTCCACATCGAAGCCAAATAATTTTGGGAGGGGTGCCTTTAATAACAGATAGTTCTGAAAAATCTACATCATGAGTAACTATTGTAAATCCATTGCTCCTGGCATAATTCCATACTTCAATATCACTTGCTTTTGATAAACCAAGGATATTCACATGAACAGAGTCAGGGTATAAATGTTTCAATCTTTTGACAATCTTATACGATATATTCTGGTCAAAAAGAAGTTTCATGTAACAACCATGAGTTTTTGTTCTCTTTCAGAAGCATATTTCAAAGCAGCAAGGATGTCCTCTCTCGTCAGCTCCGGGAAATCATCAATAATTTCCTCGAAAGTCATACCATTAGCGAGCCATGAAAGAATATCATAAACTGTTATTCTTAAGTTCCTAATGCAGGGCTTTCCGCTGCGTTTACCCGGCTCAATTGCTATGTTATTACTTATCATATTTTAATTCCAAAATACTTTTTAATAATATACGATTATTCTTTGCATTTGCTTCGTTTTGTATAATATTGCTTCACAATCTCAGAATTATCAAGAAATGCTAAAATCTCCACTTTCAATATCCTTTTTCTGAGATAGTAATTGATTTAACAATTTTGAATTAGCTTTCCATTCAAGATATTCATCCCACTCCTCAAAATTTTCAACATTCATTTTTTCTATGCTATCTTCAAATTCATTGAATTTACATTTGTATTTAATTTCAAAAAAATGTATTTTGTATCTAAGTGTATGAATTTGATATAATAAATGAAATAGTTCAAATTCCTGTGTAGTAATTTTTTCAAGAACAACCATTATGAACTCAAAATATTTAACAATATAGTCCTATACGAAAGTAATCAAGAATAATTTTATAGGAGACTTGAAAATGTTACAGAAGTTTTTTGTTTTTACAGTGATGTTCTTTATTTTTACTCTTTCCACTTTACAAGCCCAAAAGCAGGGTCAGGAGAAAATTGATTCGCATCTGAAAGAGCTTCGGAATGCTAAAGAATATACCCATGATTATTTTTCTCAAAATGAGAAAAACAGAGATGATGTGGCGGTGATGGGGGTGAGTGTATAAAATACTTATTGGAAATATGCTAATTATTTATTATATTTATGCATTAATTTGACATATTATTTGAGAGGAAATGTATGCGAACGACTATAAATATTGATGACGAAATCATTAATGAGATATTCGCTCATTATAAGTCGAAGACTAAAACTGAAGCGGTCAACAGAGCATTAAAAGATCTTATGATACTTTTCAAAAAGCAGAAGCTGATTGCACTCCGAGGCAATGTTGACATAGATGATAATATTGATATTCTAAAGCATAAAGAGCTGGAAGAGATAGCCAATGGCAAATTTGATAATGATTGATTCCTCTTGCTGGATCAAATTCTTTAGGAACTCTGATAAAGATGTAGCAGACAAAGTACAATTACTGATTGAAAATGATTCTGCTTGTATTTGCGGGATAATCGAACTTGAAATAATTCAGGGCATAAAAAGCAAAAGACAAAAAGAAGAAGTTGAACAGTTGTTTTCAATATTAAAATACTTTGATTTTGAAAGAAGAGATTTTAT
Organism: uncultured Hyphomicrobiales bacterium; assembly: GCA_964420565.1. Classification (GTDB taxonomy): domain Bacteria; phylum Bacteroidota; class Ignavibacteria; order Kapaibacteriales; family UBA2268; genus CAYQTZ01. The sequence goes on along the minus strand of CAYQTZ010000002.1, from coordinate 21,162 downwards.
TAATGCTGGTAGCAGAATAAGAGATTTAAGAAAAGAAGGAATAACTTTAACACCTTCGGATGTTTTAATTGCAGAACTATGTATTCGAAATTCAATAACATTCTACTCCTTAGATAAGGAATTCGATTGTATTAATGAACTTCATAGACTATAAGATACATTTACCAGAGCAAAAAGTGATACTGGAAAAAACACTCGCAGAGTTCTCCAAAGGCGAAAAGAACAGGGATGATGTGGCGGTGCTGGGGGTGAGGGTGTAATCTAATTTCTAATTACTATGATTCTTATTAAATTATAATATTGATAAATAATAATCGTTTAAAAAGAAAATGAGGTCGTCTATGAATTATAATATAAAAATACTTAATAGTGATGAAGGTTATGCTGTCTGGTGCGAGGATTTGCCTGGATGTTTTTCTCAGGGAGATTCCGAGGAAGAAGCAATAGAAAATATCAAAATTGCTATTATTGAGTATCTTGAAGCAAAAAAAGAGCTTAGTTTGAGAGAAAAATCCCTTCAGATAGAGGTATAGTTGCCAAAAATTTCTGGTATAAATCATCTTAATGCAGTTAGAGCTTTTGAAAAAGCTGGTTTTTGGATTCTTCGGCAAAGCAAACACATAATAATGACAAATGGCGATATAATTTTAACAATTCCAAGGAATAACCCCATAAATTCTTATACTATGGGTGGTATTGGAAAATCATCTGGACTGTCTATCGAAAAATTTATGGAATTGCTATAATATCAATATATATACTCAATAATATCTTAATAAATTCTTTCATAGCATTATTCTGGATGCTGACATAACTGCTTTAAATTTATAGTGAGATATTCGAAAATAAACTCGCCGAGTTCTCAGAAGGCGTAAAGAAAAAGGATGATATTGGGGGTAGGATATAATTCATCATATTACAATAAGAGACCATTGCAAAACTCCAAAGCTGATCCCTCCCCGGCCCTTCCTTACGAGTTAGAGAGAGGGGTAAGTCATTGATATATAATATTATAAGCTCTTTCTATTTTAAGAGGGGGATTTTCTTTGGTTTTGCAATGGTCTTAGATTTTCCCCTAACTTGTCGAGTCTGTGTATTAGCTACCTATAAATAAATTTTTGGGTGAAAAGAATAAATAATGATCCCACTTGTTTGCTCCTTTACAAGCAAGGGGGAAGTCCTGTGTCTAATAATATCAAATATTTACTTCCTCTCTTACTTGTACTGGTTGTATATTGAATCAGTAAAAAAAAACGGTACTTGCTTTTTACTCGATCATTTCACAAGTATCTTCTGCACTACCTGATCCCCATGATCTATTGATAGTGTAATGAAGTATAGTCCTTCTTTTGTATCATCCGGGATATTAATGCTGAACTTATGTATTCCCTCGCTTAGCTTAGTTGATTCCATTAATGATGAGAGATAAGAACCATTTAAATCGTGCATATCAATTCTTAAATCACTATCTTTTGTCAATATAAATTCAATGGTTGTTTCATGATTTAGTATGGGATTGGGATATAGATTTATTATCTGTAAGTTTTCTGTTTCCGAGCGGCATATTCCTAACATAGATCTTTCATTATTAAGCCCCTTGCATGCTTCGAGATAAGAAATCTCTCCACGGAAGACTTTTTGAATGAGTTCATATTCTTTTTCCAAGGGGATTCTGTATCTATCCGGCAGTTTTGAAATGAATTCACTGCTTAATGGATAATATATTTCGTAATCGGACCATCTGCACAATTTATTAGTATTCTCCGGCGAAAAACTTATTCTGACAGGTACAATTAATTGATATGTTGAAATATTATCCCTGCTTAAATCTTTATGGTATATATTATCTTCGTCAAGTACTTCATTACTAATAAATCTGAGGGTTAATAATTTTTTCAATATATCTCCTGTATAATGTTGGTTCCAAATTTGATAAAATGCTACAGGATTGAATGATTCGTTGAAATTAATATCTGCATCATAAGAAATTATTGAATGTGGAAGAATATGGTGAGAATCTAAAACAAAATCTTGATAGTAATATCCCTTTCTTTGTAAAGTGTCATATCCTAATTCAAATATAGTTTTAGAGAAATCATAATCTTTTTTAGCATAAGGCGCATAACCAATATAATTCCCTAATGAATCTTTCCTAATATAATCCTTATGAACTCTCTCCCAGATGTTATTAAGATCATAATAATTTTTATTAGTAAATTTATAAACCGAATCCATTTTGAATATACCAATATTTTCAAGTTCTTTATCGGTTAGTTCCAAATATTCAATTGCAGCAATATCAAATCGTTTTGCTTCCAATGCCTTTGAACCATCTTGAATCCGATGTGAAGTTCTGCTGATCATATAATGCCAATGAGTGCCCTGCATTTGTTCTAATGTTTGATACTGCTGAAGTTTGTAATGCATCCCTGGATTCGCTGGATATATGATATAACCCGATAAAGAATACTTGTCGTCAATTGATAAATCATAGGGAAAGAAGATGCTTTGATATACTAAAGGAAAATCATCTTTATCGTAAGATATATATAATTTTTCCGATATATCCTGACCAGTTTCTTTCAGATATTCAATAAACTTTTGAACTTCCTCATGGAATTCAACATAAGAATCGTCTTCGATAAGAGCATTTTTCCCAGTTCTAAAATATTTACTATCTATTACCTTACCTTTTTTATCTTTCAATACACCATAAAATGCCACAGGATAATGGGGATTAATTTCTTTGATAGCCGTGTCATTAGCGATTATATTATTGGTGATATTGATCTTTAAGTTACTGCTATCAGGCAAGATACTAACGATACATTTTTCTGAGATACTTTCTTCACCATAAAATCTTTTATATTTTAGTGAAATATTATCTTCCATAATTTCTACACCAAATGCTTTGAAATCTTCATTTGAGAGATGCCTTACATTTAGATGTTTTTCAATATTTGATTTCTTGGTTTCAGTGATATCAGAGCCAATTGAGTAAGTACTATCCTTAACATCTTGATTATCAATAAGTAAGTTTGAATTGCTTTCTTGTGCTGCATTATGACTCTCTGTTACTGATTTTTCCATACTCTTTGAGTAGTCAGTATTTGCATCAAAATCAAGCCCGGAAAAAAGTGCAAAAAAAGTAAGTATTGAAACAGTTGCAGTCAATGTTAAGATTTTCATGATATTATTCCTTTGTTTTTTGAAATAAATATTACTTGAGCTGTTGGCAAGGTTCCGGATTTCCTCGCTGTTCAGCAATGGCTTCTGATTTTCGAGCGATCGAAGCTTTTCTATATATTTATCTAAATCTTTCATGGCACTACTTTCTAATAGATTATTTTTTATCTGAAACTATCAGCATTTCTTTCAGATTTGTTCTTGCTCTGTGCAAAATTACTTTCACATTATCAATGGAAATATCCTTAATATCAGCTATTTCCTTATACTTAAATCCAATTATTTCATATAGGATCAATATCTCTCTCTGCATATCTGGTAATTCGTCAATACTTTCCTGCAAGATTGAAACATCTGTTTTATCCTCTGGACTCATGAAATTAGAGAATAAACTATCTGGTTCCTCTGTAGCAAAATTTCTCGTTTTTTTTAAGTGAGAATAATACAACCTCGAGCAAATAGTGAACAAATAACTTAGAAACGCCTTTTCTGATCTTAATTTTCTGAATCCATCATAAGATTTTAGAATCGTTTCGCTTACCAAATCTTTAGCGACATCCCTGTTCCTGCTCATATTCAGCGCGAACTTCTCAAGATTAGGATAAAATTCATCCACTAATTTGAAATATTTTTCGTGACTTTTCATTAATTTTTGTTCTATCTTTTTCAATGTAAGAGAATATAATCAGTAAATTGTTACAAAAAAAATTAAAGGAATTGAATAAAGTACACCATTCCGGTTGACTACATCTAAAAGTATAATCATGGCTGCATTATCAGATAAATCTGTATTCGATATGGCTACAGTATCATATGGAAAAGTATCTATATTGGCAATTATAAGGAAATTGATGACAACAATATGGAAATTTATAAGTAGATATTATGGAAATCAATGGTTTTTTTAAAATTTTTGATGGCGATAATATGAAAAAGTCAAAGAATTTGAAGGTGATAATAAGAGATTTGTTCAATTTTAATGGAGATATGATATGACAGGCATGGAATTTCGTGCAATAAGGATGTATAACCAGGTTAGCCAAATGGATTTTGCTTATAATGTTGGGCTTCGTAACCGACATTTTATTCAAAAATTAGAAAGACGTGAGCAAGTGCCACCAAAATACGTAAAAGTTCTAAGTCAGATGATTGGGCTTGACTTCCTGGATGAAAAAGTATTTAAGAAGCACTATGAGGAGGTACCAGATTCTTACAAACGAATCAATTATACTGAAGCACCTCCCTTTTATGCTAATGCAACAATCCGTTATCCTCAAGCAATGATTGACAGTATGACAGAAAAAGAGAAAGAAAATTTCAAAAAATGGAATACAAAGATCATTCCGTATTAAACATTATTGGGGCTGTTATTGGCAGCCCCATTTTCTTCATTATACCCTCTACCTTGCACATAAGTAATATGTATCAAATTCAATTTTGGCAATGATGCACTTGGAGTAAACGAACTCCACAAATTGCCTCTAATCCACGTTTTATGAATTCTTAATGATGATCTATGGCTTTTGTGTAAAACCCGCACCGGATGGCTTCATTTACGAAATTTAGGTGCCGAAAAAAATATTTCTTGTAATTCTATATTTATGAAATATTTACATTGATTATTGCGAATCCTGTATTTTTTTTGCAAATTGGAGGAAAGTGTTGGATATATGTTGGAGGTTGATTTGCGATATTTCTAACTATCATATAAAACAATTACTTATGAAATGCAGGAGTGATCCCGACAGTATTACAAACCTTTTAATTTCAATTGGTTTAAATTTCTTTGAATACCCTTCAAAACTATGGTTATTGGCTGAATAGTTAAAATGAGTTTTATTGCATAAACAAATAAAACAAATATAAAACAACAAAAAGTGGCAGCAAACTTGACAACACTTAGTACATTATGTATTTTTGCAGAAGTAAAAGAGTGATTACTGGGAAATGGGGAAATGGCAAGGAAGTATAGTAAGAACATAATCAATGTTGGTTTCAATTTAATGAGACCAAATCTATCTAATTCTGCAATTCTTGTGCATATCTCATACAGAGGAAAAAGACTCAGATTCTCAAGTGGATTTTCAATTGCACATAAGGACCGGAATGAAAAGACTCAAAGATTGAAACCAAAAGCTGAGTATTCTCAGGCATATAATTTTGAGCTATCAAAAATGGAGAATACAATAAAAGAGATTATATTGCAAAAGACTGATGGATTTATTTGGGAAGAACAAAGCTCAGGAAGTTTTAAGCAGATTTTATTCTCGAGATTAAGACCTGAATTAAAGAATAAGAAAGAAGATGATAAAAAAAGTTTTCTAAAACATTTCAATGAATACATTGAATACAAAAAGAATAGTGATCCTAACATAAAACCACAATCATTGAAATCTGTAAGAACGACTTATAACCACGTTGTCAGTTATTCAAAGAAAAGAAGAATTACTCTAACGTTTAACAGCATATAAATCATAACATCTACAATTGTTGGCTAATATTATCATTTTATCTATATAAAATATAACAGATCCTATATATCGCCATATTTTGTTAAGTAATTGAAATAATTGCCGATATATATTATGAAGTACTCAGTTTAATACATATAGTAGCTAATCAAAAACAGTTTGGCACATTCATTGCTATTAAATTTATAATTAATGTTGGTTCTGGAAAATTGTGAACGAATACTATAAAATGCAAATAAAATATATAATAATAATGATCCTGATGCTCTGCTTTTCTGAGCTGAGCGCCCAGTCCTTAAAAATTGTAAGGACTGATGTGGATTCTACTCGTTCAAGTTTTGTAACGGCTACTTTCCTTTTTGGTTTTGATATTTATCTCGAAGATGTAGAAAAATGTCGCGGTGTGTCTTTCCGTTTAGACTATGATCTGACAGATTATATACATTTCTCTGAATATGCAATGGATAATTTCGGTGAAAATGCTCTTGCTGTAGTTCACAACAAAATTGATAAACTCGCCAAAAAAGGTTCTTTATACATAGGTGTTGGAATCAATGATGATATTGATGTCGAAGGTTTCGATAATCCAAATGTGATTCATTTAGAATTTGGTGTCTCTCAATCAGTAGAGCATAACGAAGAGCTAACTCTCAATTTTCAAAATATATACGCTGTAATATCAACAGATACAGGCAGAGCAATTATCAATATTGCCAAAGAACCAATAATCTATAATATTCACAGCTTTGTGGACGTTTGGCCTGGAGATGCTGACAATAATGGCGAAGTAGATGAAAATGATTTCATCCCTATTAACTTCTATATGGGGTACGGCTCAGCCACGAAGAATATGCGAAGCTTCAAAAGGCGTTCTGCAAGCACTATCTGGGCTCCTCATAAGGTACTGGCATGGGATGATAACGCAGCTACTTACGCTGATTGTGATGGAAACGGAGACGTTACAACATCTGACCTACTCGTAGTGAATATGCACTTACCTAATAAAATTGAAAAAAAATCCGAAAGCTCTCTATCTAAGATATTCGAAGAAAAAACATATAGAAAACCCGGCACTCATGCCATTCCAATATATATTGGGAATAACGAACCATACACAGGTGCAGCAGGAACAATTAAATGGGATCATTTCCCAGAAAATGTCAAAGTACTGGGTTTAGAAAGAGGTGATATATTTACCGGAGATGCGGCTTTTTTCGTTAGCTATGCAGATGACAATAACAGCAGCGCTCAAATCGCATTCATTAATACCGATAAAAGTGATTTTGCTGAAAAAGAGGGTGTTCTGGCATATCTTATAGTTGAGAACGGCTTGCCTGAAATAGCTCCAAAAGTAGAGTCCCTAATGGGAGTTTCGCCATTTTCATATCTATTTCCGCTGGAGCAGACCACTTCGGTTCAGGATATTAAAGAAAACCAAAAATGTATTGAATATAGCCAAAGCAATAATCATCTTCGTTTTGAAAGTAGCTGTGGAGATATAAAGTTAGTTGAGCTTTTTGATATATTAGGTAAAAATGCTATTACCGATCAAGGAAGAGAATATAATCCCGGTGAAATATACATCAGCACAGATAATATTCCTGCAGGATTATACTATGCAGTAATTCATTATGATAGAAAAAAGATGACAATCCCACTCAGTATTCTCAGATAATTATTCAATCTTCACCCTGTTATAATATATTATTTTATTATAGCTCCATAAGTTACATAGAAGAACTGCTTCATGTATGATATTATAACTTCATTTTGAATTTTCATTTATACTATATCCTAAATATATTATAAAACAAAAAATTATTGCAACATATCGAATACATTTTTGTTTATTATTTGGATTTTGTTTACTTTGTGTTATGAAATTTCTTGAAATTAGTTTAAAGAAATTATATATTAATAGAAAAAAATGCATAAATCAAATATAAATTTTATATATGCTAAAAACAAAAAGCAAAATTACAACATACCATATACAAAATTACATTAGGAGACAACTATGCCTGATCTGCTAACTATCTGTATTTCAGCATTTATCGCAGTATTTGTTCTGCTTTCTTTCCTTGCTTTGTTGATACGGCTTATTGAATACGTATTCCCTTACAAAGAAGAAAGCACAGATGCCGCCTTAATAGCAACGATCACAACCACTTATCAATCAATATATCCAAATACCAAAATCACAAAAATCGAGGAGATAAAATGATCTTTACCCAAAAACCAAAAAATATTCGGGTGATGTTTACCCCATTTCGCGACGGTTTGCAGAGTTCTTTCGGAGGGAAAGTGCGGTTCGAGGATTTCAAGCCAGCTCTCGAAGCATCGGCTAAGGCAGGGATCCGTCATTTCGAGTTTGGCGGTGGTGCACGCTACCAGGCTCCATTCTTTTATCTGCAGGAAGATCCATTCGAGACTATGATGAAATTCAAAGAAGCCGCAGGCAAAGATCTTGATTACCAAATTCTTACCCGATCAGTATCCGGCGTTACGCTTACTACTCAATCCTTAGAGGCATTAACTCTACAAGCTAAGCTAATGGCTCAATACGGTACCACTTGGGATAGAAATTTTGATTATATGAATGATGTAAGAAATCTTATCAAGACAGGCAAGCCAATAGTTGACGCCGGGATGCACCATCAGGTATGTATCGCATTAATGGGGCTTCCTTTTAAATCTGATAAAGTGCATACAGCAGAATTCTATATAAATATAGGCAAACAGTTATTAGAAAGTGATGTCCAGATAGATAGTATTTGTCTGAAAGATGCCAGCGGCACTACAGACCCCAAAACAATCTACGACACATGCATCGGGCTGAAAAAACTAATGCCTCCCGAAATGCCATTATGGCAACACACACACGACACAGCATCAATGGCAGTTGCTTGCTATATGGCGGGTATAGAAGCTGGCGTAGATGGCATAGACCTATCCGTTCGCCCAATGGCAAGCGGCACAGTTCAGCCAGATGTGCGTTCGATGGCTCATGCTTTGAAGGGCACTGGCTACTCTTTAGATGTAAAACCCGAGGCAATGCATGATATAGAAAATCTTTTAAACGAAGGAATGAAAGATTATGATTTTAATCCAACCACAACCACAGCCGATGCTCGTGTTCTTGGTTTCCCAATGCCAGGCGGTGCTATAGGGCCAAATGTCCACATGATGGTAAAAGCAGGTATACTCGATAAATACAGCGATGTGCTCGCAGAGTTTCCGATAGTAGTAGAGGCAGGCGGTGCATGGACAAGCGTTACGCCAGGCAGCCAGCAATATTGGCTTCAGGCATTCAATAACGTTATGTACGGTAGATGGGAAAAAATTGAAGCAGGATACGGCAGAGCAGTCCTCGGATATTTCGGCAAGACTCCTTTACCACCAGATCCTAAAGTCGTAGAAATAGCCGCAAAACAATTAAATATGCCGCCGACAGAAGCAGATCCATTAGAAGTGGCACCTAAGAATATTGCTCCTGCTAAGGAAGCTCTCAGGGAAAGAGGTCTTGAAGTAAACGATAAAAATACTTTTCTTGTTGTCTCGGCAATGACCCCAACAAAAAAAATGGAAGCCAACGAAGGTATCAGATTATTAACAGGTAAAGGCAAACTCGACATTCCTTTAAAGAAAAAAGAAGTGCCAAAAGAGGAATCAAAGCAAGAAACAGCGACAGCTGCAGCTCCTCAGCTACTCAGCACTGTGAAATCAAAATGCGTAGTCGAAGAAAATGGGAAAGCCCGCATATTTACTGTTACGGTAGAGCCTATTGGCAGTACATCTGCTAAGACAGCCGAACCACAGGATAAACAGACATCAGGTACAACTTTCCCTGTAAGATCTACATTTGCTGGCTCCGTTGAAATTGCTGATATAAAAGTAAAAGTTGGCGATCAGGTAAGCAAAGGTCAGATTGTGGCTATCGTAGAAGCAATGAAAGCCGAACACGACATAAAATCTCCTCTCGATGGCATAGTGGCATCAATAGATGTAAGAATAGGCGACGAAATAGATTCATCAAAACCGATTTTGACTTTAAAACAATAAGGCGAAATAATGGATAAACTAATAGATATTTGGTATTATTCCGGATTTGCTAATTTATGCTGGTATAATTGGGTTATGTTTGTTGTAGCAGGCATACTCATTTATCTGGCTATAACTAAAAAGTACGAACCCCTGTTGCTAATACCTATCAGCTTTGGGGCAATACTTGCCAATCTTCCTTTATCAGCTATGTCTGCTGATGGAGGGGGTATCATTCAAGTCATATATGATGCCGGAATAAAAACAGAACTTCTGCCTCCGCTGATATTTCTCGGTGTGGGCGTATTAACAGATTTCAGACCATTGCTAAGCAGACCCATAACATTTTTGCTGGGAGCCGCAGCACAGCTTGGCATATTCATAGCTGCTCTCGGGGCTTTCTATTTATTTGGATTCTCTCCACAGGAAGCCGCATCCATTGGTATTATCGGTGGTGCTGACGGACCAACGTCAATATTTCTGGCAAGCCAATTAGCTCCCGAACTTCTCGGACCAATAGCCGTAGCAGCCTACAGCTATATGTCGCTGGTGCCTATCATTCAACCGCCGATCATAAGATTGATGACCACGAAAAAGGAAAGGGCAATAGATATGCCACAAGGAAGACCGATATCGAAAACAGCAATAGTGCTTTTCCCGATAATTACTGGTATCATCGCTTCTTTGGCTATACCTTCTTCAGCTCCGCTTATCGGCATGCTTATGTTTGGTAATTTAATACGCGAATCAGGCGTAACTGACAGATTAAAGAAAACAGCCGGCGGACCAATGGTTGATATTGTTACCATATTTTTAGGTTTAGTCGTTGGAGCCACTATGGTAGGCGATCAATTCCTGACATTACAAACTATCGGAATACTGATACTTGGCGCCATAGCGTTTTCTTTTTCTACTTTTGGTGGTCTGTTATTTGCCAAGATACTGAACATCTTCCTGCCAAAAGGAAAGAAGATAAATCCCTGCATTGGAGCTGCCGGAGTCTCGGCTGTACCTATGGCTGCGCGAGTAGTCCAGAAATTTGTTTCAGATGAAACTGACGGCAGAGTTAATCCGATCATGCCTGCGATGGGGCCTAATGTAGCTGGCGTTATTGGCTCAGCCGTTACCGCTGGTATATTCCTCACATTACTTAGATGAAATTACCCTTCAAGCCCCTTTATTCTTTTAGAATAAGGGGGCTTCGTCATGCAATGGTCCAAAGCTATGAGTCTTTTTTTGCAACCTTCTTTTACTTTTTGTGTTGTATTAAATATGAGTTAGTATTACATTTATTTCCAGGATAAAAAATGAAAATAGTAAACCTGACCTTGATCCTGATCATTGCATTTTCAAATGTTTTGATTTCACAGAAATTCACTACTTTTACATATCCGCAAAATTGCCATTATATTCATTGTGATCAGGAAAATAATATCTGGTACGGAGGAGATAATGGATTTGAATTAAAATATGATCTTGCTTTATTCAAATATGATGGTCATTCATGGGAAGGAATAGAATTAGGCGAATACCAATTTGTTTTAAATTGTATTGTAAGTGGACCCGAAGGAAGTGTATTTGTTAATACTCCATCACTAATATTTTATTATAAGAATGATCAATGGAAATGGCTTAAGCCATCAATTACTACCCAAGAAAATCTAATGTTTGATAAAAATAATAAACTTGTTTTTTCCAGCAAAGAGAGCGAATATATAACTGACTTCGCTTCAAATTTTCATACTCGTTTATATGAGTTTGATATGCAAACCAAAATAGTAAATGTAATACGTGATTATAGAAAGCATTCTACACTAAACGATGCTGGTCGCTATGAAAAAACTATTCTCGACAATATAAAAGACGAAGAGGGTAATCTTTATCTCATTGAAATATTCAGAGATCCCAATAATGTTTTATTAACAAAATATGATGGAAATAAATTTGAAAATATAAATATGCCTGTTGATGTGAAAAATATAAATCCATTTTACTTTACTATAAATTTAGCAATATATGAAAACAATCTGGTATTATATTATTATTATACAAATGAAAGAATTCACAAGTTATATTTTTATGATGATAGCGAATGGATTAGAATGGATGTTGATCTTTCTGCATTGCTATACGAAAAAGTCAAGGAAATGAAATATGACAATAATGGCGTACTATGGTTTGTTTGCGGTAATGGAGTGTTCTTTCTCAAAGATGATAAATTAAAGCAATTTACCGAAGATGATGGACTATTGAGCAATAAATGTTCTGATCTGGACTTTGATAAATATGGAAATGTATGGGTTGCCCACGAGATTGGGGTAACTAAGATTGAGGACCCATATTCCTCAGTAAAAGAAACTGCGTATTATAATGATAGTTACATATTCCCTAATCCGACAGATAACGTAGCATATCTGAATCATAATATTCCATTTTCCCAAATTCTTTATGTAGAAGTATTCTCGAGCGATGGCATATTGCAGCATAGATTAGAAACACAATATGAAGATACTATCGAGATCAATATTGCCAATTATCCAAAGGGGATGTATGTCGTTAATATTTCAAATGGCATCAAACGTAATTCTTTGAAGCTAATTATTCAGTGATAATATACTCTTCAGGACCATCACACAGACCCCTGAAATAATTAAAACCCGATGTCGGGAGTTAATATTATAAAATATTTGAAATCATAAAAATATATTCTTTGGTAATCTATCCGTGCCTTACGTGAAGAATGTCTCCGTTCTGAACTACATACTCCTTGCCTTCTAAGCGAAATACTCCTTGCTCTTTGCATTTGGCAAATGAGCCATTTTTAATAAATTCATCATAAGCTACAACTTCTGCCCGAATGAATTTATTGAAAAAGTCAGTATGTATCGTACCAGCGGCTTGTTGAGCATTATCGCCTTTTTTGATAGTCCATGCCCGACATTCGTCCTCGCCCACTGTAAAGAAAGATTGAAGCCCGAGCAGGTCATAAGCGCTGCGTATAAGGCGTGAAAGAGCAGATTCCTTTAAGCCGTAATCTTCCATGAAGACCGCTTTTTCATCTGGCGGCAAGTTCATTAATTCCATTTCAATCTTAGCAAAAAATGGCTCAATCTTTACATTCTTCATATCAAGTTTACTTTTTACTTCCTCCACAATTTTGTCAGCATTAGCTATATCGCCCTCGTCAAGGTTCAGAGCAATCAACACAGGTTTTGCTGTAAGCGGTTGATAGTTTTTAACATAATGCTTTCCTTCGTCGTTCATTTCTAACTGTCGCAAAGGAATCTCATTTTGCAAAGCATCATTCCATTTTTCCATAATTACTTTCTCTTTAATTGCTATATCCTTTGCCTTGGGTTTCTTCATATCTTTTTCAATCTTCTCGAAACGGTTCTCTACAAAAGACATATCAGCAAAAAGGAATTCCTCCTCAAGAGTACGTATATCTCTAACTATATCAATACTACCATCCACATGAGGAACAGCTTCATCGCCAAAACCACGCACAACATGGATAAGTGCATCATTAGTCTTTACTTTAGCCATAAAATTTGTAGTAAAGGTCTGCGAACTGTGGTCCCCTTTTTGCAACCCGACAAGGTCAACTATTTCAATTGTGGCATTCACTTTCTTTTTGGGATTAAAAATTGCTGTTAACTCATCAAGCCTGTTATCCACAACCTTAATTACTGCCTGATTCGAATCTCGCTTTTGAAGAGCTTCTGGATCAAGCTGAGTCTCGGTCAACGTCTGAAAAAATGTCGTTTTGCCTGAATACGGCAGTCCAACTATACCTATTTGCATATCATCTCCTAACAAATCTATTTATCGTAATTCTATTTTTTGCAAATTAATGAATTATAAGCACTATTCTTATTATCAATTCAAATTTTATTCCCAAATAATCGTAAATTACTGTAATCATTTATCTTACGCTTACGCAAGCCCTTCGCCGAACACCTCACTATTGAAAATTCTACAAAAATACTTCTTCAATATATCAGAGCATATCCTTACATCAACTTCATAGTCTCAGCCTCTAATAGCAGATCCTCCCGAAAATCAGGATGAGCAAGCTGGATTATCGCTAATGCCCTCTCCCTGACGGATTTTCCCTTCAGATCAGTAATACCATATTCTGTTACGAGATAATGAGTATCCATACGCGGAGTAGTAATCACAGTGCCGCTGTGAAGCTTCGGCACTATTCTCGAGACTTTCCCACCTTGCGTTGTAGAATAAAATGCGATAAAAGATTTGCCCCCGTTTGATTTATAAGCTCCTCGAACAAAGTCAAGCTGACCGCCAGTGCCACTGAACTGCTGATCCCCAAGATATTCAGAATTGCACTGACCGAACAGATCCACCTCGATAGTAGAATTGATCGAAATCATGTTATCATTTATTGCAATTATATCAGGATCGTTTATGTAAGACACGGGGTAACTTTCCATAGACGGATTGTCATTAATAAACTCATATAAATCCCTATCGCCAAGAGCATTTGCAAAGACATTCTTTCGGGGATGCAGATTCTTTTTACTGCCGTTAATTACTCCTTTCTTGATCAAGCCCAGCATTCCGTTCGATAAAAGTTCAGAATGCACACCAAGGTCTTTGTGGTCTGAAAGCAAGCCAGCTACTGCATCGGGTATAGCTCCTATCCCAAGTTGAATAGTTGCTCCATTTGGTATCATATCAGAAATATATTTCCCAATAATATTAGCTTCAGGTTTTGCTTTAGCCACCTTGAACTCAAGGAGAGGTGTCTCAAACTCAACTACTGCATCCACTTCAGAAATATGTAATAAAGAATCACCGAATACACGAGGCATATTTGGATTGACTTCCACTATCAGCTTTTTTGCGTGGCGGGCAGCAGTGCTGATATAATCATTGATAGCCCCAAAAGTAAAGTACCCCGCCCTATCCATAGGTGAAACTGTTGTTATCACCACATCCAGATCAATATGATCTTCTATCAATTTTGGCACTTCGTGAAAATGATTGGGAATGAACTGATCCAAGCCGATATGCACTAATCCCCTATCGTGTCCGCTAACGAACCATGTATATGGGTAAACCTTATCTGCAATATCTGGCATAAGTAAAGTATTCTGCATATGATCCAAAGGCAACAGCGAATAAACACGAATCTTATCGAGATCATCCGCACGCAGTCGTTTAGCTATAGCTTCTAAGAGCGCTGGTGGCTCGCCTATTGCCATCCCGTGAATTATCGAATCGCCATCATTTATCATCTCTGCCGCTATCTCTGGCGTGGTAAGCTTTGTCTCGTATTCAGATCCATACATTATTATTTCCCAAAAAATGTTTTACATAATCTTGATTAATTGAATATAAAAAATTATATTATAAAAATGAAGAGCATTATTCAAAATAATATGATAAAACTGCGATCAAATATAATAATCATAGGAGCAAGCTCCATTATTGCCCAGTTATTATTCTTTAGGGAGATTTATTCAGTTGTATATGGCAATGAACTTATATTTGGCATCATGCTTTCGCTATGGCTTATGCTAAGCGGTGTCGGTACTTATATTGGTAAATATCTGAGCAGCAAAGCAGGCATAAAATCAATACAATTCTTACATCTTCTACTTGCCTTACTTCCAATAATCTCTGTGCTGGGCATACGTTTCAGCCGTGCATGGTTCTTCGGACAGGGAGTAATGATGGATCTACCCGAAACAACCATTTTTTCATTATTATGGACAGCTCCTTATTGCCTTGCAGCAGGCATAGCACTAATCCAATATTCCTCAGTTCTACGTGCTGAAAATGCATCTGCTTCCGTTTACATCTTAGACCTGACAGGTGGAGCAATAGGCGGACTTATCTTTTATTTTGTATTCTTGCTTATACTTGATTCTTTCGATGCACTGATTGTAATATTATTTTTAAATATCTTCGCTGCTTTTTTACTTAACACAAAAGAAAAACATCAAATACTAATACGACTTACCGGTATCATCATTATAGTTATTTCAATTATACTTATAACTACTTATAAGGAAAGATCCATTCAGGTATTATATCCCGACCAGGAAATAATGATAACCGAAGACACCCCTTACGGCAGATTGCTTATCTCAAAAACTGAGCAGCAATACAACTTTTTCGAAGATGGTACATTGCTTTTTTCTACTAATTCTGTAATTGAAAACGAAGAGTCTATTCATTATGCACTATCTCAACTTGACTCCGTGCGGAATGTGCTGCTGATCTCAGGTGGAATTGCCGGAATGACCGACGAAGTGCTGAAATATAATATCAAAAAATTAGACTACACAGAAATCAACTCAGCAATATTGAATCATCATAAATTCTCTAAAGCTGACTTATCCGATAAAAGAATATCCATCCACAGAACAGATGGCAGACGATTCCTGAAAAATCATTTCAATAATTATAACGCAATCATTATCAATGTCCCCTCACCCTCAAACGCTCAGCTTAATAGATATTATACTGAAGAATTCTTCCTCCTTGCAAAAAATGCCCTTTCTCCAAATGGAGTATTATCTTTGCAGCTACCCGCCACTGCTAATTACCTCAGCAGCGAACAAGCACTCGCTCAATCAGTAATTTTTAATACACTTAGCAAAGTATTTCAAAACATAATAATAATACCCGGCTCAAGAAATTATTTTCTGGCATCTGATAAAATATTAACATATAATATTATTCCTTCTCTCATAGAAAAAAATATTGATAATGATTATGTTAATCAATACTATTACGATCTGATCTCCACAGAAAGCAGAGCAGAATATATAATCAGCAATTTAGACAGTACAGCTTCGATTAATCGCGACTTTCAGCCATTTGCATACTTCAGCGAGATAAACTATCGGCTAAGCTATTTTGGTGAATATGATATTTTTATTCTAATTATTTTCATTATTCCTCTGATCCTTTTTGCCATCAAGTCAAATCCAGTTAGCTACGGCTTATTTGCAGGAGGTTTTGCAGCTTCCTCTGTCCAATTTATTCTGATATTCTCATTTCAGGTGATCTACGGTTTCGCTTATGAATTTATAGCAATAATATTTTCTGTTTTCATGCTTGGGCTGGCTCTGGGGGCAGGATTGAATAAAATCATCAACAAAGAAACAGCTGTCCTATACCGCAATCTGCTTCTTTTTCTGACCGCATACATCATAGCTTTACCAATTATAATCAAAGAGCTTGCTGGCATGAACAATGATTTTTTCATAATAGCAATTTTCATATTATTAATACTAATCATTTCAATAATGGGTGGATTGCAATTCCCAGTGGCAGGCAGACTAATTTCTGATAATTACGTTTCGGAAAGCAGATCTATCGCAGGACAAAGCTTTTCCGCTGATTACTTCGGAGCATCTCTTGGGGCTATAGTTACATCTGTTCTTTTGTTACCCATAGCGGGCATTGCAAATACAAACTATATCATTGCAGCTATATTACTAACAGCATACATACTGGTTATCAGAAAGAAATAATTAGAATAGCCCATATTTCTTCATAACAAACAATTTAGCACTATAAACCTCTCTGCCATTCCTTACGAAGTTTTGCATTCTCTGGTTTATTAATAGCAAAAGACAACTTCTTCAGGAAACGTTCCTTATCGCGAGGTAAAAATCCTTTCAAAGCTAAGTAATTCGAGGCATGGTCACTTCGGAAAACAATTTGATTTTTTATATCGTCTTCGCTGATATTATCCATAAAACAATACATTTCATTAAGCAATCCCTTTACATCTAAAGGAATGAATTCACCTTTGAATCTCTCCTTATAATGATTTACTCCAAAAGGAAAGCTAAGAATCAAAGTGGAAAGAAAATCTGGCTGGATAGCATTAACTGCTTTCGCTGAATCTTCTGCATGTTGCTTGCTATAACGCTCGCCGCCAAGCCCGATAATGATCATAATTGAAGTTTTTATCCCGGCATTCTGACATTTTATTAATCCATTGATAGTGGTGTCGTAAGTCTCTCCCTTATTAACAAGATGCAACAGCTCATCATTACCAGATTCTATACCGACATATACCATAGTCAAACCCGCATCTGCAAGTTGCTTCAGCTCATCATCAGATTTGCGAAGTAAATTTCCCGGTGTTGCATAAGAAGATATCCGCCTTACATTTGGCAGATAAGTATTAATGATTTTTAGTATTTTCAACAACTTGTCAGCAGACAGCACCATTGCGTCCCCATCAGCAAGAAAGACCTTATTGACTTCGTTATCATACTCAGCATAAGACCTGATTTCTTTCTCAATAGTTTCCATCTTTCTCACTTTAAATTTCTTGGAAGTGTACATCTCGCAAAATGCACATTCATTCCAGCTACACCCGTGAGTGATCTGAAATATTGCAGACATTGCCTCGCTGGGTGGTCTAAAAACCGGCTCATCATATTCAAATGGCAAATACATAATAGTTCATTTTTTGTTTAAACAAATTTTTACTCTCAAATCCAGCATTACTTT
>CAYQTZ010000002.1:2351-2949 GCA_964420565.1 uncultured Hyphomicrobiales bacterium | reverse complement strand
CTTTGCTTACCAATTATTCCTTATAAAATCATACCCTCTAATAAGAACCCCTACAAAATAAATATTTGCAGGGGCATTAAAAACTAAAAAAATGCTTTCCTTTTACATCAGATTCTCAGGATTTGTTAAAGGTAAAGTCATCTGTACGAGATTGCCGTCCTTACCCATAGTTTCGAACTTGATATTACCATGCATAACTCTGCATTTAGAGGAGGCAATACTAAGGTACAGCATTATATCTTCGTTATCCTTATCAAGATACTCCGTTATATTATTAATATGCTTATTATAAAGATCAATCATTTTAGCTGTAACGTTATTAGGACTGCTAAGTATCTGTATCTCGGTAGCCCCTTCGTTTTGATTCTCCTCTACGTTAATATCTAATCTAACATTATCGGAAGTTACAACAAGCGATTTGATCAATGCAACCAAGCCATCTTTCAATATTTCTTTCTCAACCACAACATTAGCTGTGCTACTATTATCCATAAAGTCAACATCTATAGAAACAGAGTCTTCTAAATCTATTCTTGCCTGCTTTAATGCAGAATCAAAGTACTCTTTAAAATTGATTTCGATCAGTTTTTTATAACCC
>CAYQTZ010000002.1:0-2341 GCA_964420565.1 uncultured Hyphomicrobiales bacterium | reverse complement strand
ATGGAAGTAACAAATGAAAGCATTTCTTCGGAAGATTCTTCAGACATCTCGGCATAACTTATCATTTCTTCTTCATCATCATAGACTTTATTGGAAATAAGCTGTAGATAACCGATAATACTGGTCAGATCATTCCTTAACTTATGGCTCATCTTTGTCATAAAGTAAGATTTTCGCTCACTGTCTTCCAATGAAAACTGATTAGAAAGCTGGATTTGCTTCCTGCGAACAAGCTCTTTTAATTCTGCCATTTTTTCGAGAGTTATATCCCTGCCGATAGCATATATCAACTGATCGTGTTTCGATATTGTAAATGACCAGCTCAGCCATTTGTCATCATCATCTTTTGTTTTCATTTTGAAATCGAGCCGCTCGGTAAACTCATCATTAAAATTATTTAACAGCTCATAGAATCTGGATTTATCTTTTTCACTTTCAAACAAAAAGTCTATTTTTTGCCCTATCATATCATCAGGATGAATACCAAATATTTTCATTGAAGCTGGGTTCATAGACTTCCAAACACCATCTAACCCCATTACAGCTATTATATCCTGCGATGAATCAACTATGCGTCTCTGCGACTTAGTCATACTATCGGCTAATTCAACAGCTCTGGCTCTACTTGTAGTTACCGAAAGTATAAAACCGAAAAACAGAAAACTAAGTAGCAACGATATTATAAGTGATAAAATTGGCAAAGATGACTGAAACCCCCCACCAAAACCGGGAATAGTAGAAAACCTTACTGTCAGCTTTTGATCAGCAATATTAAAATACATTTCTTCCATTAAATATGGAGTATGATCATTATCTGCCAAGCCAGCATTTGAAGATTCAAATACCTGCTTATGGTTATTCTCCATATCAACTTCAAATACCTTAAAAATAATTGCTGTATCTGTTGCCACACCATTGCCGAGAGCAGCCTTGAAAAATTTGTCTGAATCAACTTCTAAAAATATCATACCAGCGAAAAGTTCCCTACGGCTTTGCACTGTCTCCAAAGATGAATCTGGTGGGAATATTGGCGAAATCAAATAAAACCCAGTAGTATCCGGCTCTCTTAGAGTAAAAATTCGTGTTGCTACTACCATATTACTATCTCTGGATTTCACCATTGCTTCTAAGACATCTTTATTCGTCCCCATATCAAAACCCGATAATACTAATTCATTTGTTTCGGGTGTGGGGATTATCTCTGGCACCATGATCTGAACGGGGAATAGCGTATCCTGATCATATATAGGATGCACTTTATAATAATAATATCCTGACGACTGCACATCAAATTCATAATCATCTATTTCGTCTTCATCTATTTGATTTACATACATTAAACTGATTATCTCATCATAAGTATTCGTAGGTACTGACCCGTATAATACAAAATAATTCCTTACTATCTGTGGCATCAAATCATATATCTTCCTCTGGGAATTCAGTACCGTCAAACAAGAATTATACTCCTGATTGAAACGCGATAAAACCGAAGTAGTGGCTTTGTCAAAAACTGCATTCCTGTCCTTTTCTACTTGTTTGGAAAAAAAGTCCCAGACGAAATAACTTATTATCAAAAACACCCCTAATACAATATAGGCGGGATATGTCTTTGAAAAGCTAAAAACCGAATGCTTCTTTCCTACAGATTGCTTTAATATTGACTCATAGGTGTTGGTGCCAACACTTTCGTTTTTTGCCATTATCTTATCCGATTAGTAAAAGAATTGTTTGAAAAATATCTGCTATTTACTTGCTATTACCTGCCTGATCTCGTTTACAAATGATGCAGTATTTATTGGTTTTGCTATATACGAATCAAAGCCCATCTCTATGAACTTTTCTCTGTCGTTGCCCTGAGCAAAGCCCGTAACTGCTATTGCAGCCACTTTATTGCCGTCGGGCAAATTTCGTAGGGCATCCAGTACATCTGTTCCGTTTTTCTTGCCGGGCAGTAAAATATCTATTATCATCGCCTGTGGCTTGTTCGTCTGTATCCACTCTATTGCTGGGTCAGCAAACTCAAAATCCACTGTCTCATATCCTGATTTTTTTAATAACGTACAAAAAAGCTTCCTGATAGCTTTGTTGTCTTCAATTACGCAGATTGGTTTATCTGTTTGGCTCATTTATCTTTCCATTTGTATTTGTAATGCTAAAAAACTACATATTAACAAATTCTTGTTAAATGTAAAAATAATATTTTTATGGAATAACACTTATTTCCACCCTTCGGTTCTGGGCTCTGCCAGCTTGAGTCGTATTTGGGACTCTTGGTGTATTAGAACCCTGACCGCTTACTAACAATCGCCGTTCCTCAATCCCACGTCCCTCCAAATAA
>CAYQTZ010000001.1:16923-35204 GCA_964420565.1 uncultured Hyphomicrobiales bacterium | reverse complement strand
AGCCGCACTTCATCCAGAAATACATTTTCAACAGTATCATCATCAATATCTAATATGAAATCTATTTCTTTTTCCTCGGCATTTACGATAAATATATCTTTTATCTCCGAAACAATCTTATTGATATTAATAATTTCAGGAGTAAGCTCTATTTTGCCGGCTTCTATCTTGGACAAGTCGAGAATATCGTTGATCAATCTCAAGAGATTTTTTCCGCTGGAAGCTATTGAGTTAAGGTACATCTTTTGCTTTGGTTCCATGATATCTTCTGATAGAAGCTGTGTAAATCCAAGTATGGCATTCATGGGTGTTCGTATTTCGTGGCTCATATTCGCAAGGAACTCGCTTTTTGTTTTTGTAGCCATTTCGGCTTGATTCTTAGCAGTTTTCAACTCCTCTACAGTTTTTTCTAATTCCAGCTTTTGCTCTTCTAAGCTGAACTTTGCAAATTCTAAGTCTTTGGTGTACCACAGGAGCTTATCTTCAGCTTTTGTTTTTTTGGTAATATCCCGAAAACTCCAGACGTAGCCAATTATTTTATTAGATAATCTTTGGGGCTTACGCAGCAGTTCATATACGTTTTCATTTTTTAAATAAATAACTTCAAATTCTTCTTCCGATTGGCTCTCAATTATTCGGACAATCCTATGATTGAAACCTTCTGTATCCATTATTTTTGAAGACAGGAACTCGAATAGTTCATAATGGGTTTTATGATATAATATAGTTTTTTCATCAATATCAAAAAGCTCTAAGAATTTATTGTTGTAACTATTTATTCTTCCCTTAGGATCAAAAGCGATAACACCTTCGCTTATTGCATCTAAAGTAGTTCTGTAAAGCGAATTAGATTTCTCAAGTTTCAGCTCGGCTTCCTTTTTATTAGTAACATCTTCTTTAATGGCTACGTAATGAGTGATTTCGTTTTTATCATTAAAGACTGGGGATATGGAAGCATTTTCCCAGAATAATTCTCCGTTTTTCTTTTTGTTTAAAAAGTTCCCCTTCCACTTATCACCGTTAGATATAGTATTCCATAGATCTTGATATACAGCCGCTTCTATCAAGCCTGATTTAAGTATTTTGGGGTTTTTGCCTATTGCTTCTTCTTTGCTGTATCCTGTAATTTTAGTAAAGAAAGGATTTACATATTGAATAATGCCTTCTTTGTCTGTTACAACTATAGAAGTGGGGCTTTGCTCTACAGCTCGGAAAAGCTTTCTTTGCTCTTCGAGTAAAATTTTATAATCTGTTATATTTTTAATAATGGTTACGTGCTTTATTACATTGCCATTACTATCTAAAAAAGGAACTACAGTTGTATCCGCCCATATTTCCTTATTATCTTTGGAATAATAATGAATTTCGCCCTTCCATACCTTGCCGGCATGTATAGATTCGTTGATCTCAGACACTAAGTTGTCAGGATTATGCTCTGATAATAATATCTTGTGCGTATTGCCGTATATCTCATTTCTCAAATATCCGAAAGTCTCTATAAATTTATCATTTACATAAATTATTTTTCCGTCAGGATCACTAACATCTAATGTGGCGGCTTCGTCGAGAGCCTGAGTTTGAAATTCCATTTCACGTATTATCTTATCTCGCTCTTGCTCTGCTTCTTTACTTTGAGTAATATCAATAGCAATTTGCAGTTTTACATTTCGTCCATCCTTCCATTTGATCAATTTATCCATTATTCTGATATGCATATTGACTTTTTTGTTATTAAATTCCCAGAAAATTGTGTTGTCTTCTTTTTCAAATATCTCATGGTTTTTGCAAAAACCGCAGGGCTCTAATCTGTCTTGAAGCACTTTGTAACATTTTTCTCCGATTATATTTTCGCCAAATAATTCCTTCGTGAATTTGTTTACATATAACAACTCATCTGTTTCAATATCAGATACATAGATTATATGCTCTATCGAATCAAAGATGGACAAAAGTTGATTTCTTTCCTGCTCTAATTCATTTTTGATCAATTCTTTTTCTTCAATTGAAGATTTCAGGTCATTATTGACTTTAGTGATTTCCCGGGTTCTATCCTGCACTCGATTTTCTAAATTCAGGCGGTTTTCATCTAACTTATCAAATATTCTCTGTTTGGTAATAGCCGAAGCAATACTCTTGGCTATTGCTTCTAAAACTGATATTTCCGATTTGGTCCATATCCTTTCTGTTGTAAAATCATCAAAACCCATAAAACCCCAAAAATAGTCTTCGTCAAAGATTGGAACGAGTAGCAAAGACAGGATTTCATATTGGTCTAAGTGTGTTTTTAGTGGTTTATCAATCTCCCTGACGATACTGTAAAAGGGCTTTCCTTGCTTAAATTTGTCAAAAATATCTTTGCCCAGTAATGTAAAAGGGATGTTTTGCAGGTTCGGATTATTGATCTCAGATTCTAAGCTATAAACTTTCCATTCATAGCTGTATGAAGTCTTTGCTTTCTTATTATAATCGGTATTGGAGTTTTTAAAGATCACAACTCTATACACTTCGCTGGCTATACCAAGAATCTTGAGAACTGAATTCAAAGTTTTATCGAGATTGTTTGATGAAAGCAGTTCATTACTCGCTTTGGCAACTGCTTCTAATAAAGTATCTTTTCTTAATGCTTTCCTCTCAGCTTTGATTTGCTTTGTTATATTATAAACAACTGATAGTGTACGATTCTCGCCAAATATCTTGCTTGCCAAATCACAGTTCAGTAGTACATTGATAACCGAACCATCTTTACAGATCAGATCATAATAAACATCCCTGATCTTGCCCTGCTCCCAAAAAAGTGGAATATAAAGGCTATGAGCTTTTTCAGCTGAATCTTTGGTCATAAAGGAAGTAATCTCTTTGCCAATTACTTCATCTCTGGTATAACCCATCTCCTCGAGCCATTTTTCATTTACATCGAAAATTCTATTCTTTTCATCAAGAGAGTGCATCATAACAGGGGTATTCAGATAAATGGATTTATACTTTCTATTACTTTCCTCTAATTTCTTAGTAATTCGTTTATTTTCTTCAAATTGATTGATAATATATTTATTGTGTGTTATTAATTTACTGAAAACAAGAAGAAATACTGATGATAGAAACAAAGAGTCAATAATTATTAAACTTATTATTATTGCAGTATCCTGATAAATAGGATTAAAAATTTCCTTATAAGAAAAATACAAGATAAGTGAAACTAATACAAATATTAAATTCATAAAAATAAATGAAAACATAATAGGAATTTTAAATGGATCTATGCCTTTTTCATTTTTTAGATTAAATAGCTTAAAAAATTCTTTTATTCCTGTTATCATAATTACAAATTTGAGATTTTCGTTTATACAATCATTACCAGTTCTAAGCAAAATATCGAATTTAGAAAATATAAACAAATAAAAAAATCTTCATTCCTTAAAAGACAGGACAATTTACCCCAAAAATTGATATTTAAAGCTATTAATTCTTTAGCTTTATCTAATTGTGTGAGAATAGTAATAAAGAATTATATTCGATTAATATCATAAAATATTAATTTCATTCATAAGTATTAAGATCATTGCAAAACTCGATAACTGATTCCTCTCCGTCCCTGCTATGTAAAAAGCAAGAGAGGGAGTAAGCCACTGAAATATAATATTTTAACCACCCTCTTTTTTAAAATAGGGACAAAGGGGGATTTTCTTCATTTTGCAATGGTATTAAATATGTTATTAATCCCTCTCAAAACAAGTAGTGTACCACGCTTAGTCATAGAGCAAGGAATAGCAATGGTTTTGCTGTGGGGGGAGGAATAGCAGGTTAATATACCATAATAAATCAAGGATTCAGAGAGATTCGAAACCAACGAACGAAAGCGAATTTTCTATATATAAATCGAATATTATTATTAAAAAGTACATCAAAATATTAGTGAATTCTAATCAAAATAATTATATAAAATATATGAAAGTATCCGATAATGAGATTTGCTGAAAAACAGTATTGAAGATTTTTGATAATTTTTTCTTTCTAAAACGTCATAGTTATAATGTTATCAGTAACAAACATATCAATTCATTTCACAGGACAATATTTGTTCGACAATATTTCTTTTACTGTCAATAAAAATGACCGAATAGGGCTTATCGGCAAAAATGGAACTGGGAAAACCACTTTATTAAAAATTATCGCTGGTTTGGAAACCCCCGAAAGCGGTATTGTCTCTATGCCTAATGACTTTCGGATTGGCTATTTGCCGCAAGAAGGTATAGTAGGATCTCACAAATCTGTTTTCGAGGAAACAAAAACGGCTCTCGTTGAAATTCGCCAGTTAGAAGCAGATATTAAGCATTATAATAATGAAATTGAGTCAAGAACTGATTATGAATCTGATGCATATTTGGGAATCGTCCAGAAACTTTCGGAAGCCAATGACCGCTATAAATATCTTGGAGGTCATACTGTGGAGCAAGATATCGAACAAATACTTATCGGTCTTGGTTTCGATCGCACTGAGTTCGGGAGAAGTCTCAAGGAATTCAGCGGTGGCTGGCAGATGCGTGTTGAACTTGCCAAGATATTGATAACTAAGCCAGATTGTATTTTGCTTGACGAACCTACGAACCATTTAGATATTGAATCCATACAGTGGATTGAAAATTTTCTGAAGAACTACCCAGGAGCCATTATCATGGTTTCTCACGACAGGACCTTTTTGGATGCTGTTACAAACCGGACTATTGAAATCGAAAAAGGGAAAATCTACGACAGGAAATATCGCTATTCTGAATTTATTGAGATTAGACAACAGGAACGCGATCAGATACTGTCCGCTTATAAAAACCAGCAAAAAGAAATTGCCCGTACAGAAAGATTTATTGAACGTTTCCGATCAAAAAATACACTGGCTACTCGTGTGCAGTCAAAAGTGAAGCAATTAGATAAGATAGAGCGGATACAGGTAGATGAACGTGACGATAGCTCAATAACATTTCATTTTCCTGAACCTCCAAGAGCGGGTAGAGTAGTCGCCAACGTTAGAGGCTTATCAAAGTCTTACGGAGATAAACTTATTCTGGCAAACATTGATTTTACCTTAGAAAGAGGCGAGAAAGTAGCTTTCGTAGGAAAAAATGGCGAAGGCAAAACAACTCTGTCAAAAATTATAGCAGGGATTGAAAAATATGATGGAAATATGGAAATAGGTTTTAACGTATCTATCGGATATTTTGCCCAGCATCAGGCAGAAATGTTAGACAGCGACCTGACAGTCTTCCAGATAATTGACAATGCCGCCACTGGAGATATGAGGACACAGGTGAGAAATCTGCTAGGAGCATTCCTATTCAGCGGAAACGACATTGACAAAAAGGTAAAAGTGCTTTCCGGCGGCGAGAAATCGCGTCTTGCAATAGCTAGGATGCTGCTACAGCCAACCAATCTGCTGATACTTGACGAGCCGACAAACCATTTAGATATGGCATCAAAAGATGTATTGAAAGAAGCATTGCTAAGCTATCAGGGAGCTATGATACTCGTCTCGCACGACAGAGATTTTCTGAATGGACTTACCACCAAAACACTATATTTTAAAAATAAAAAAATAAAGGAATTTTCCGGCAGCATTTTTGAGTTTTTGGAGAGATTCAGAATTGATCACTTAAACGAATTAGAATTAGGCAAAAAGCCGGGAGCTGGAGCTAAGCAATCCACAAAAACAGGAAATGCCAAATTAGCACGCGAAGAACAAAAAAAATTACAGAGAGAGCAAAACCGCGTTCAACGAAAGATAACAGATATTGAAGATGATATTCATGACTTAGAAGCGGTAATATCAAAATGCGAAGAGCTATTTGCCGATCCTGATTTTTTTACTGATGTTGAAAAATCCCAAATAAAACAAAAAGAATACAACAGCTACCGAAAGCTGCTCGAAACCGCCATGGAGGAGTGGGAAACCCTACACACAGAGTTAGAATCCTTAGAATAAGCTACCGACAAAAGCAGAAAAATCATTAGTTACCCTTAATAAATTTGTAATAGAGCTAAGAATTTATTAGTTTTGCAACGCCGCCTTAGCTCAGTTGGTCAGAGCAACTGACTCTTAATCAGTGGGCCGCGGGTTCGAATCCCGCAGGGAGCACTGATCAAATATCGCAATCCCTTGTAAATAAAATACTTACAAGGGATTTGCTTTATGTGTGCTGACAGTATGGTTAGCGCTTATTAAATTATAATGCAAATATTAATATACAAAATACATGACTACATTTTGGTTACAAAAACTATCTTATCTTATTAGCTGTAAATTAGTTAGATTAAATATGGGTGTGGAAGATGCGTTGCATTGAAGAATACAAGGTTAGGGATTGTGGATTGTCAGGAAGCATCTTGTTTAAGGGGAATAGGCGTTTAATAAATCATTCCGTCTTATCATTATTTTCTGGTACAACACAATATGGTCCCTCCGGGGATTTCATTTTTCTCAATGGTTTGTAATCAATATTTACCGCATCAGGGTTGAGTGGCTCTGTATCAGGTGTTTTTATTAGAGATACCATCATCACTATGCTCGTAGCAAGGATAACAAAGAAAAGTATCCCGACACTGAAACTCGAGATTAGATAAATCTGCGGAATTGAATAAAAGAGCAAAATAGTTATCAATCCTCTTGGAGCTAAGAATATCTCAGGGAATACATTTGTCTTTAATACAATTCTAAAATTTATATAACGAATAAAATATAGAATTAATACTATAAGTGAGCCGATAAGCAAAACTTTTATATTTAATAAGTTTTGCAGATTAATAGATAAACCGAAAGTAACAAAGAAAAAAGTACGCACCACAAAAGCTGTTTCCGAAGTAATTACTCTAAAGTCTTTGCATGATTTTCTTTGGGAGTTATCTTCTATTAACTTTGATAAAAAACCACGAAAGAATAATTTTGTATTATTCATCACAATACCAAATACCATTATTATCAACAAGGATGACAAGTGCATCTTTTTACCTAAGGCGAAAAGCAATGCGAGCAATGCCATCATCAGAAAAACTTTCAGATGAGTTGTTATCCTACTGAAAAAATAAACTAATACATATGACAGAATAATAGACAAGGCAATGGTAAAAACTATAAGTAGTATTTCTTCCAGATTGCTGTGCCCGGCAATCTCTCGCATCACAATGAAGTTGAAGAACATAATACCAATGATATCTGAAAAGGTGGATTCATATATCAAAAATTCACGCTTTTTTGCTTCTAATGTATGTACACTCGGGATCAGGACGGCGCTGCTAACCACCGACATAGGAATAGCATATACCAAAGAATTAAAAAATGGCTCATCGAGGAAAAGCATTATAATGAAAGCTATAAATACAGATGTTATTACTAATATTACCAAGGCAAGCATCAGTGATGTGCCGATTACGTTAAACTTACCTTTAGATAGGTTCAGGTCTAAAGCCGCTTCGAGAACGATCACGATAATCCCAATAATGCCGAGAAGCTCTAATGTACCCTGCACTTCCATCTCGAATGAAGCTATATCGAAATTAAACCAAGGACTCATGTACTTCATAGCTATGCCGGTAAATATCAGCATCAAGACTGTCGGTATCTTTGTCTTGCTGGAAATAATATCATATAGATAAGATAAACCAACTAACAAAGAAATTATAATCAATATTAAATATGGATCAAACAATTTTTAAAACCTGTAATGTATAAAATTATTATTTGGTACTGATTGAGCGGGAAACCCTTTATATAATGTCATTGTTGCATTCTCAAGATCAAAATATGCCGTGGCAAGAGTCTCTCCAGTAATATTCCCTTCGGGGATACGGCACGGGGAGTAAGGTTTTCCTTCTCTGGATGAAAGCCAGTCAAGAAAAGTACGAGGACTTTCAACTGGCAATTGAACTTTTTCTTTAGTTAATACATCATACCTCGTTATCGAAGAAGAGTTTTTATAGTCAATATCCTGATGTTTGTAATTTTTTGTATTTTCGCCTGTCGTGTGGTTTGTATGAATATAGATACCTTTCGGCTTGCGAATATCATAAGTGCCATCCGGCAGTGTTTCTATCGAAACATATTCTTTGGTAGTGCAAGAGCCGATATTATGATGCCAAGGGAATGCTCTTTGCTGGAAGGTTGCTATCTGAAGAGCTTCCTCCATGCTTTTTGACTCGAGTATAGCTCTGCCAAGTAAATATCTGGGAACTCCTTCTTCAGGATGATCACAGCCTATGAAATTTGTTGTTTCTATCATACCATAGTTATTAAATGAGGGTCCCACTCCTTCGATAATTCCTGGATAAACAAGAGTTGTGAAGCTCACCCCTGATGGTGGATGTGCTTTCAGCAAATACATATTACCGGCATAAGCAGTATCGCCATCCTCATTATGAAATAGCCAATTGCGTTGATCATCCTTGTAGTATATCGTGGAGCATCCTGGATTTTCCTTCTGGTAGGCATTAAGTTCAGATTGGATACTCATTGTCCACATAAAATCGAAGGAATAGCCACAACCGTCGGAAAGACCTTCTATCTCTTCGACAATTTCGGGAAAATGTTTGCGTGAGATGTCAAGCAGTGCTTTTGAATATTTCTTACCTGATTCTGATCCAGAGACTTCTAATAAATTCTTTATCCAATCCTGACGATTCTTAATTATTTTTTGAATATTTACTGAAAAAGTCTTGCCCGCAGAATATCCAATTTCGTAATAAGAGCCGCTAACTTCCAGCATTTCGAAGCGGCGTGAATCAGATTTCAGATAGCGGTTTATCCTGCCGCCCTTTGGCATACAGGCAGTTTTTAGGAATAGTGGAGTGAGCAGCGATAGTTTAACAAATGTCCTGCGTTTCATTGCATTTCCTTTAATGTTTTATTTTATTATTTCCATTCTTTTTGACAATATAAATGTTTTTGACTTTAATATATAAAAATATGTACCGGAATTTAACTCTTCTGTATTCATCTCAATTTCATATTTCCCCGCAGTGAAGTAATTTTCTGCCAAAGTAATAACTTTTTCTCCGAGTATATTATAAAGAGAAAGATCAATATGCGAATCTTCTATTATTTCAAATTGAATTTCTGTTTTATTTACTGCTGGATTCGGATTGTTTTGCGATAAATATATTACACCGTTACTATCGAATAATCGAGTCCCACCTGCCTTGCATACGTCAAGTAAAGAAAAGCTTCCGGGAAGTGTCTCTATCAATACACTTCCACCAATACTTTCAGCCGACTCTACAGAAATTGCAGTTTCCTCAGCATTACCGAGCATAGCGACGAAGGGGAACTCTGCTATTATTTTATTATCGTCAGGGATAATTCCCGTCTCCAAAGGAATGACTCTCAGGCCGCTTTGAATTACTCCAAAAGGCGTGTTATCTTTGGGATAAAGTAAGGTTCCGTTATAACTTATTGTAATATTGAAGCCAGTAGCTCCAGATGCTTCTAAATACTCTGAATCTTCGAGATAAACAGGCAGAGAAACGTTATCGCCAGGCTTTGCTGAGATATTACCCACCCTTAAAACAGCTTTCGATGATACCGTTCTTCCTGCTAACTCTGCCTTGTGTTCAATATCACAGGGCTGTGCAAAAAGCAATATTTCAGCAAAAATACCTGCCGTATCCGTTGGTGTATAATTAATTGCAAATTTACGGGATTCTAATCCGGGGATCAGAAGAGGGAATTGGTTGGGCAAAACCTCAAAACGCGAATCGCTGATTGATGCATTAAATATCTCGGCATCTCTAACGGATGTGTTATTTATAATCAGCTCGCCTATATTGCTGAATCCCATCGGTGCCAATATTACCAAGGGCTCTGCTATTATTTCCGGAGCAAAAATATCTGCTCTGATCAATATCTCATGAGTATATCCGCAAATAGAATCTATTACTGTAATTACACCATTATATTCTCCGGTAATATTCGAGCCGTTAAAAATAATTTCTATTGAAATTTCAGCATCTGGATTCAAAGAAAATTCTTCTGGAGTAATCATCAAACCATCCGGGGATATAATATATGCACCAGTCCTGAGAGTTCCTTCGTTTCTGATAATAAATCCTGAAACAGCTTTTTCTCCGGGACATAGGTACCCAAGCTCTATGGTATTCTTTTCAGAAATAAGAGATAGCGAATCCCTTCTGCCATTTAAATCTAAAATTAAAACAGAATCAGTTACAGCGTTGCTTTCGATTAATAACTTTGCCTCGCTCTTGCCTATATCAGCAGGAGCATAAAGGATTTTTAAGAATTTAGTAGAATCCGGCTCTACCCGAAGCTCTGTAAATGGTTCAAATAAGGAGAAGTCATCTTCATCATCTCCACTTATTTCCAGATTGTCAATTATCAAGGTTTCACCGCCGGAGTTGGATATCGGTAAACTGTCTAACTTATTATTCAAGCAAACAATACTGCCAAAATCAAGCGGTGGTGCAATAATCTCAGGGAAATTCCTTATGCCCTCGCCAAATAGATTGACTATGGCAGGCGAGCCTATGCCATCATAATAAAAACCGATGCCTCCACTTGTTCTTCCTGCTTTTAGCGGGGCAAATCGCAATAG
Organism: uncultured Hyphomicrobiales bacterium; assembly: GCA_964420565.1. GTDB lineage: Bacteria > Bacteroidota > Ignavibacteria > Kapaibacteriales > UBA2268 > CAYQTZ01. The sequence goes on along the minus strand of CAYQTZ010000001.1, from coordinate 24,618 downwards.
CATTTCATGTGAAGCATTGGGCAGTATATCAAAGCTGCCGCCACCTGTTAATATCTCGAATTGAACGATGTCAGGTATTAGCTTCATAACATTACTAATTGTAATTGAGTTAACCCCCTCGTTAGTAATAATTGCTTTTACGAGAGTGTCCTTATTCTCACCAACTAAAACCTTTCCGAAATCAATTAATTTTGCGTCAATCACTATCTCAGGCAAAACTCCATTTCCTGTAATATTAAATTTATATTCGTAATATGGAGTATTAATGTTGATTACAGCATTTCTTTCGCCTACTGCCTTTGGTTCAAATCTAAATTCAATATCACGAGCATCATTAGCTGGGATCTCTAAGGGGAAAAGAGGAGAAATTACATCATAATCCGCAGGATAATCGCCATTGAATGTAATACTTTCTATAAGCATTGGAAAACTTTCGCTGTTCAAGATATAAGCAGTTACTACAGAATCTTTGGAATCACCAATAACTACATCGCCCATATCAATATCTTTGCTTATTGGTGTTGGTGCAATTATTTCCCAGAAAGCATCTGACGTATCTGCCATTCTGAAGGGCTGGCATTCTATCGGACCTGCTTCGTAAAGCTGAACTATCTCCAAAGAGTCGAGCGGTCTGTTGTATATGAAAACATCATCTATTACACCATTAAAATATTCTGGATTTTGCGGATTATCCTGATAAGTATTAACTCCCATCATCAAATCGTCCGGATTGATACATGGCACATCCTGAGACTTGAGCCGCTTTTCTTCAGTACCATTAATATATAGTATGAAATCTCCTGTGGCATTATCTCTGACGTTTGCAACGTGGATCCACTCATAGATGTTCTGCTGTTTGGATGCTATTTGATGATCATCTTCCTGAGTACAGGTTTCATACTGAGCACGAAAACGCCTTTCATTATCTATGAGAAGTGCATAATTATAATGCCTTTGTGAATTCTCGTCTTTTTGTATTATCGCAGAAAAATTCTTCGGCACTTTATGAATATTCACCCATGCAGAAAAAGTCCACTCAGTTATATTGAAACTTCCATTATTCCTTATTACTACTTCATCGTCAATACCATCGAAATACATAGCTGAATTATATTGATCAAATCTATCTTCTACAGGCTTTGTCCCACTTTCAATACCATTATGTCTATTCCCGCTTTTATCTTTTGCACCATCGCAGAAAGGATAGTAAGCCAGCAAGCCATCGAGAGGAACTGGGTTTATAGGGAACTCACTGATTCCCGGCAATGCTTTTTGCTCTATTTTTGCCAGACATCTCGGGCTTGGATAAGGCGGGACTGTCCAGTTTTGACGAAGCCCTGTTGCATTCTGAGAAATATTAATCCAGCTTGCACCTCCATCTGTTGTATAATCAATAACAACCGGATCAGATGGCAAAACTCCCTCCCACTTAATAACGGTATCAGTGCCAATACCAAAAGACTCCCCACCATTTGGATGAATAACCTTTAAGGAATTTCTCTTACCGATACCGGGGAATCCGCCTGAAAGATAAATGTTATTTCCTTCGCAGGCATCTGAATTTATTACTAAACGGGCAAAAAGCATAGAAGAATCCGTTGGGGTAAACCTTACTGTAATATCTCGGCTGTTATCTTTATCAAGAATATATGGTGGTTGGGCCCCCCCGTGATCAACAATAGAAAAATGGGGATCAGAAACAGTGATGTTCTGAATACTGATATCTGAGTTTAAAGCTTTAATAGTAACAATAGTATCCAATATTTCAGTTGGTGCAATTTTGCCAAATCCGATAGATTCAGGAGTATTCTCTAAGCGAGGAACTGAATTAGAAGGAGCAAGGTAATATTCCTCATCAGTTGCATAAGGAGTGAGCATTGTCAGTGTAAGCTCCCTGTTACGTTCGCATTCGGGCTTGCTTTCCCACTCTATTGTGCATGGTCCCGAGTCCTGAGCATTTTTCAGGATACTTAAGAATATCTTTTTTGCTTGCTCCTCTGTATTTACGTTATCGAACCACAAGCCCCCGGTAGAAGAAGAAATCTTCTTCAGAATATCAGGTGCTCCCATACCAATTACAACGCAGTAAACAGTAGTCTGAGTGCTTTGTGCCATCTGAATTATCTTAGATTCGTTCCCCTTGGATATCCCATCAGTAAGAAAAACTATCACCCTTTTGAATTTACCGCGCTGAGCAACTAACAGAGCACCTGCAGTAGTATCAATAAACCCTGCATTAAAGGAGGTGCCTCCATAACTGCCAATCAGATTGATTGCTTCATTCAGCTCGCTTTCATCTTGAGAGAAATCTGAATTAAAAAAATTATACTCATTGAAAGTCGTGATCGCACATTCGGAGTAGTTCAAATCCATCGCTTCTACCCAAGCTCTTGCGGCATTCTTTGCCATTTGCATTCTGTAACCCAGCATTGAGCCAGATACGTCTATAGTAAGCACAGAGGATATTCTTAGAGGTTCAGTTTGCGGACATGATATCATAGTAATATCTCTCTGAATGCCATTTTCCATGAGAATTAGATTACCGTCGGGGAAATTGTATATCTGCTGATTATTCCTGTCGAAAGCAAAGAAATTTGCCCGGTTCTGTGGGAAATTACTATAATCAGTATTAAAAATATCTATCGTTTGGGATATAGCTGCGGTATTTGCTGAAATCAGCAAAACTATCAAAGCAATGAGGTGTGTTGAGCTTTTCATATTTTAAATCTATACATTATTACTAAATATCAAATCTATCAGGTATATTATAATCATAAATTTTCAAATTTAATAATATTTTTTCGTTAAAATTCAATCAAAACAGAATTCCTTTTTGTTCGTCATAATTTCTAATGCTTAAGTGCTATTGAATATTAATAATACAAATTAAAATAAAATATTGGATTTGACGTGATGCCATGTTTAAGATTTTCATATTGTAAGAGCTTGCCGGATATTTAGTTAGATGGCTTTCTTGTTTTTGCTTGATATACAAAATAATAATTTATGTTCAAACATTAATTGGTATAATAATGAATAAAATTGTATTAAACACACTGGTCTTATTGCTCTTTTTTTCTTTAAATGCTGCTTTATATTCACAAACAGAGCAACACTTCACATCAAGTGCCGCACCCTCGAAAGTGCTGATTGCTAATGGAGAGAAATTTGAGATTAAACTTACTCTCGACTTTGAAAAGGGTTGGTACACTTACAGCTTGAAAGAACAGTTAAACGAAGAATTCATAGGCCCAATGGCTACTGAAATCACTCTTTCCCCAGAAGATGCTGTCAAGATTGAGGGTACAATAAAGCCATCAAAATCCTATATTAAATATGATAAAGCATTCGAGATGGATCTCGAGACATATCACGGGAATGTACAATTCACCATACCCGTTGTTGCCCAAAAAGATATTGATTTTAATAAAGATGTAATAGAAGTAGTTTTATATGCTCAGCAATGCAAAGATCTCTGCATTCCACCTTCTGAATTTAGAATAAAAGTATCTAACGCCGCTTCCTCTGCTAAGGAATTAAAGGAAGAAATCAAAAACGAAGAAACAGAAGAAGTAAGCTCTGAGCAATCGTTAGAAAATATAAATACCCAAGATGATATAGACGAATCAGAAAAACTTGAAACAATAACTCAAACAGACTTTGAAGATGAAAAATCCGAAACAATAGAAGTTACCACGACCTCGGATAAGGAAGACGAAGAAGAGTCAAGCGGTTTTCTGGAAATGTTGCTGATAGCCATGGGAGCAGGTGCTGCGGCACTTCTGACACCATGCGTATTCCCTATGGTACCGATTACTGTATCATTTTTTACAAAACGATCCGAGCAAACAAAAGGTAAGGGTTTGCGCGATGCGTTGGTTTATGTACTCGGTATTATCTTAACATTTACAGGTCTAGGCTTTCTCTTCTCAGTTTTGTTTGGAGCATCAGGGATACAGGACTTAACATCCAGTCCATGGGTAGCTCTATTCATATCAGCTATATTCCTGCTTTTTGCATTCAATCTCTTTGGAGCCTATGAAATACAGATGCCCACCAGCTGGACGAACAAATTGAACCAAAAAAGTATGCAGGGTGGAGGAATAACAAGTGTTTTACTCATGTCACTTACTTTTACTTTAGCTTCGTTCTCCTGCACTGGACCGTTAGTAGGAGCCGCTTTAGTATCTGCAGCCGCAGGCGATTGGTTCTATCCCATCATCAGCATGCTTGGTTTCTCATTCATGCTGTCTGCGCCATTTTTCCTGCTGGCATTATTCCCTACAGCACTTACCTCACTGCCCAAAGCTGGCGGCTGGATGAATAACATAAAAGGTGTGCTTGGCTTTATTGTAGTTGCTATTACATTCAAATTCCTGAACGCTACATTAGAAGATTGGGGCATTGGACTTTCCAGAGACATTTTCCTTGCTATCTGGATAGGCATTTCGCTGTTGTTAACATTATATATACTTGGAGTCTTTAAGCTTTCCCATGATTCGCCTGTAGAAAGCGTAGGCTCTGTACGACTTGTATTCGCAATGTTCTTTGCTACCATTACATTTTTCCTTATCTCAGGATATTCAGGCAAACCGATGGGCTTCATAGAATCTTACATCCCTGCCCCGGAATATCAATCATCTTTGGCAGCTGGGACACCAGCTCAGCAGGCAGAAAGTAAATGGCATGATAATCTTGATGATGCTATTGCTGAGGCAAAGAAAACGAACAGAAATATTTTCATAGACTTTACAGGCAAGCACTGCCCGAACTGCCGTTTGATGGAAAGAACCGTATTCCCCAAACCAGAGATAAGCTCGCTGATAAACCAAATGGTAAAAGTAAAACTTATCACAGATATAAGGGAAGAGCCTTATATTTCCAACAAGAAATTCCAACATGAAAATTTCGGTACTGTTGCTATACCTTTCTATGTAATAGTAACGCCGGATATGAAGGTGATTAGTAATATTGCATATACTAACGCTGATGAATTCAAAGAATTTCTTTTAAAAGGTATTGAATAGAATTAAGTTGAAAAGTGATTTTCAAGAAATGCCGTAGCTATTTGTTATGGCATTTTTTTGTATGCCCGGTATTGGTAATAACTATAGGGTGCAAGTCCCGAACGTGCCTTGATAGTGGGAAACATTAGCCAAAGACAAGGGTGTCCGTCGCGAGGCGTAATCTGAAGGAAGTCGGCGGCAAATCTTCGGTCTGACGAACAGGAAGCGGATCAGGCAGGCGTCAAGTGGGTGAGTTTGCAATACAAAACGAAGCCCGAAACTATCCGATACTTGCGAATGTAAATCCGACAGATATTTGAAAAGAGCCTTAAAACGAGTAAAATCAAATAAAGGTACAAGAAGTGTAGATGGTATGACATTCGAAGAAATGAACAGATATCAGAAAGAACACTGGTTAGATATTTAATCAGAAATACTTTCAGGCGCTTATAAGCTAAGTGCAGTAAAGAAGGTAAAAATATCGAAACCTAACGGAGTCAATCGCATGCTTGGGATACCAACAGTCGGTGACCGCTTGATCCAATATGCAATGGTCTCAGTGGTAATTGTAAACCAGAATATAGCAAAACCAAAGAGAATCCTCCACAATCACCCTCTTAAAAGAGGGGGAGGTTAAGTTATTATGTTTCAATGTGTTACTCCCTCTCTTGTTTTTAAGATAGGGTAGGGGAGTGATCAATTATGGACTTTTGCAATGGTCTTAGCATAACAACATAACTAATAGAAGAAAAGAGTTGGATAATATCAAAAAAAATGGGAGTGACAGTTTTTTAAACAGCCATTCCCAAAGTTTTATATTCTCTTTCAGTTTGATCTCAGATATTGATCATCAATGCTTTAGCGGGCTATGAACATCCACTGGTAGTGCCGCAATCGTCGCATACTGTACAGCTACCGTTACGCCGAACTCTAATAGAGCCGCAGTTCTGGCACTGTTCACCAGTATAGCCGATAGCTCTTGCGTCGTTTGCTTTTACTCTTTGAGTATTGCCGTTGCCACCAAAATTGCGTCCGGTATTTGTTGTTTCTTGGTTTACCAATACTGGTTCTTTTTCATATTGCATATTTAAGTCTGCTTCGTCATCTGCTTCGCTTTCTGATTCTTTATTATTATCGTTTTTGCTCTCGATATTTTTTTTCTGAGAGGGTCCCTCAGGATTTAGCTGAGATTCTTTCACCTCAGTTTTTTCATCAGCTGTTGGTACATGTACAAAATCCGTTCTGCCAAGATAATCATATCCAATAGAGCGGAATACATAATCCAGAATTGACGTTGCATTCTTGATTGCTTCGTGTCCCTGTACGAATCCTGCCGGCTCGAATCGGGTAAAGGTAAACGAATCTACCAACTCTTCTACAGGAACGCCATATTGCAATGCTTTGGAAGCAAGCACTGCAAAACAGTTGAGCAATCCTTTGAATGAAGCTCCCTCTTTATACATATCTATGAATATCTCTCCAAGAGAACCATCTTCGTACTCTCCAGTACGGAGATAGACTTTAGTATCGCCAACATAAGCTTCTCTTACGAAACCAGTGCGTTTTTTGGGCAATCTCTCTCTAATGGCTCGCTGAAGAATGCGTTCCGTTATCTTTTCCTGTACTTCTTTAGGACCTAATGTTTCATCTAATGTATTCTCATCGCCAAGCATAACTACTTCGTCAAGATCGTCATAATTGTTGGAGCTAAGCGGTTGGGAAAGCTTGGAACTATCGCGGTACAAAGCAATTGCTTTCAACCCAAGTTTCCAGGATTCCATATAGACATTACCGATTTCTTTTACAGAGGCATCTTTTTCCATGTTGACCGTTTTTGATATAGCTCCTGATACGAATGGCTGAGCTGCTGCCATTACTCTGATATGCCCCATATGGTGGATTAACCGCTGACCTTTTCTGCCGCATTTACTGGCAGTATCAAAAATCGGGAGATGCTCTTTCTTCAGATGTGGGGCTCCTTCGAGCATCATAGTTCCGCAGACGTAATCGTTAGCGATTTCAATCTGTTCTTTAGAGAAGCCTACTGTTTCGAGTAGATTAAATTTAGGGTCGGCCATTTGGCCGTCGCTTACGCCTATCTTTTTGCAAAGATTTTCTCCAATAGTCCATTTATTGAAAGCAAATTTGATATCAAAAACTGTATCAAGTTGTTTTTCAATGCTTTGTAATGCTTCATCGGTAAAGCCCTTTTCCTTAAGAGCTTGATGATTAATGGTCGGGCAGCCGAGTAAAGTACCTCGCCCTTTGCTGTAATGCTCAATATCTTCAATTTGTCTATCTTTATAACCAAGACGTAATAAGGCTTTACGTACAGATTGATTCACTATTTTGAAATACCCTCCGCCTGCAAGTTTTTTGTATTTTACAACGGCAAAGTCAGGTTCAATTCCTGTAGTATCGCAATCCATGATAAGACCGATTGTGCCAGTTGGTGCTATGACGGATACCTGAGCATTGCGATAGCCATATTTCTCACCTCCGCTTAAAGCTCTGTCCCATGAATCACGTGCAGCTTTGAGCAATTCAGCAGGACATCTGTCGGCATCAATTGCCATAGGCATTACAGATAGTCCCTCGTACTCGTATTCATTGGCATTATAAGCGGCGAGTCGATGATTTCGAATAACGCGAAGCATTTCTTTGCGGTTGAAATGAAATTTGGGAAATG
>CAYQTZ010000001.1:7530-16913 GCA_964420565.1 uncultured Hyphomicrobiales bacterium | reverse complement strand
TGGCTCTTTGTTCTCATCGAATTTCGGAAAAGCACCAAGCTCTTTTGCCATTTCCGCAGACATAGCATAAGATTCTCCTGTCATCAATGCTGTAATAGCTCCGGTAATTGCATATGATTCCTCGGAATCATAAGGAATACCATGTATCATCAAGAGCGATCCAAGATTAGCATAACCAAGCCCCAGATTTCTGAACTCATAGCTGCGATGAGCAACTTTCTTTGAGGGGAACTGAGCCATTAATACGGATATCTCTAAAACGATGGTCCATAAGCGGACAGCATGCTTGAATTCTTCTGTTTTAAACTCACCTCTAATGTCATCATAGAATTTTACAAGATTCAAGCTGGCAAGATTGCAAGCGGTGTCATCTAAGAACATATACTCGCTGCATGGATTAGAGCCGTTGATCCTGCCTGAATTAGGGCATGTATGCCATTCATTTACTGTAGTGTCATATTGCATACCGGGATCAGCACTTTTCCAGGCGCTTATATTAATCATATTCCATAGATCACGGGCTTTTACGGTGCGGCATACTTTGCCATTTGTTCTCCACTTTAATTCCCAGATATTATCATCAATTACTGCCTTCATAAAAGCATTTGTTACACGAACTGAATTATTGGAATTCTGGCCGCTGACAGTATTATATGCTTCTCCCTCGAAGTCTGTAGAATACGCTTCGAAATCGAGATTAGTATAACCTTGCTTTAAAAGATTCAATACTCTGTCTATATAATTAAGCGGAACACCACGGTTAAGCGATTTCATTATCAATAAGTTAAGTTCCTTGTTCTCGTATCGGTCAGATCCATTGGCGGCGGCTTCGTCCACTATAGCCTGTAAAAATTTTGCCTGTATGCGGGAACCCGCCACCAAAGAAGCGACCTTTTCTTCTTCTTTAGCTTTCCATTTGATGAACTCCTCGATGTCAGGATGGTCAATGTCAACAATTACCATCTTAGCTGCACGCCTTGTCGTACCGCCGGACTTGATAGCTCCGGCAGCACGATCAAATATTTTAAGAAAACTCATCAATCCGGATGAGTATCCTCCACCGGAAAGTATTTCCCCAGAAGCTCGGATATTAGAAAAGTTTGTTCCGCTACCACTGCCATATTTAAATACTCTTGCTTCTCGTGTTGCCAGATCGAAAATGCCCCCGTCGTTTAAAAGGTCGTCCCGGACAGATTGAATGAAGCAGGCATGAGGCTGCGGACGAGTATAAGCATCGGGAGATTTCTCAATTTCTTCGTTCTCAGGATTTACAAAATAATGCCCCTGCTTTTTGCCATTTATGCCATAAGCCCAATTCAAACCTGTATTGAACCATTGAGGCGAATTGGGGGCAACCATCTGGTTTAAAAGCATATAGGAAACTTCGTCATAAAAGCTCTTTGCATCACTTTCAGTATCGAAAAATTTATACTTTTCTCCCCAATGCCTCCAGGTGCCTGCTAAGCGATGCACAACCTGTCGGGCGGAAGTTTCCGAACTTAGCTCGTGGTTGCCGTCCTCGTCTGTTATCGGGTTGCCTTCATTATCATATTGGGGAACACCTGTTTTACGAAAATACTTTTGGGCAAGAATATCGGTAGCAACCTGCGACCATTGCCTGGGTACCTCAATTTCCTTTTGTTCATATACTATCGAGCCATCAGGATTTCTAAGCACTGAAGCTCTTTTAGTATATTCAAACATATCGTAAGAACTTTTATCTTCGTTTGTATATAAACGATTAATCTTCATACTAATCTCTCGAATATTATTATTAAATTGATTTCTTTTTATGCCACATATCTCTTTACGCTAAAGAGCGTAATATAAGAGAACTATCTTAAAAACTTAAAACAATTATTCCCTGAGATTTAATCAGTATGGTTCATTCCTTTGGGTCAAGAATTCCGAATCTTTTATATATATGGCTTTAAATTTCATAAATATTTATTTAAATTTTTTTTATTATTAATATTGATTGAATATTTTTGTATATAATTCAATTTTGTCAAACTCAAGTTTGAAAATATATAAAAAAAATAGATACACATATTGGAAAATTATCCACTTTTAGCAATAGTTTTCCACACTTTAATGACGAGTTTTCCACAATTTTGTTTAGTTTTCCACAATTTAATGGTTGAATATGCTTGAAATCCTTGAAAATATTGACATTGCGGTTTTTTATTTCATAAACTCTACTATTGCTAATTCGTATTTCGATACATTCTTTCCATTTATTACAAATCTCAACAATTGGGTTATGGTTTATATTCTAATGTTCGGATGGTTATTTTTAAAAGGGGGTAAAAAAGGATGGATCACTGCTTCTGCGTTAGCAATAGCAATTTTCGTTACGGATCATTATGTTATTGACTTTTTGAAAGAGTCAGTAGATAGGTTAAGACCTTGTCATGTATTGGATTATATACGATTACTCGTACCCTGTGGCGGTGGTAGATCTTTCCCATCGGCTCACGCTGCTAATAATTTTGCGGCAGCTGCTGTGCTGGCACACTCTTACAGTAAATACAAGGTGATATTCTATAGCATCGCTTTTCTTATAGCATTTTCAAGAGTTTACGTAGGGGTTCACTATCCTTCGGACATCATAGCAGGAGGGCTGATAGGTATCATAATCGGATTTGTTGTGATATATTTGCTTGATAAAATCAGACTTCTGAAAAGTCTGGCAAGGAATAAGCGATAGATTTTTTTATATAATTATCACTAAGTAGTATTATGTTATGAAGATCATATTCTTTCTACTAAGAGCATATGAGCCAATGAAAACAATAATTATGCATCAACCTGATATATTTATTGGAAACACCCTGATAAGATAAGAATCCCCCTCTTACGAATGCTTGCATCCAGATTTGTCGAGAGAGGGAAAGTCTCATATAATCATTCTCTTAAACTGACCGCTGAGGGAATATGAATTATTATTTATCTATTATCTATGAGCGGGTAAAAAATGATTTTACTGCCTCCTGCCAATAAATGATTTCTATATCCAGTTCGGAAGATATCTTTTTATTGCTCATGGCGGAGAATTTGGGCCTTTGAGCTGGAAGAGCAAAATCTTTGATTGAGCAAGGATAGATGAAAATATCATTTTCCAATAATCTGAGAATATACTTTGCCCATTCATATCGGGAGCAGTAACCAGAGTTCGTCAGATGGAACAGACCCGTCAAGCCCTTATCCAATGCTCGCAAGGTTACTTCTACAACGGTAGCTGTATATGTTGGTACGGAAAATTCATCGTAAACTATCTTGAGCATTTCGTTTTTTTCTGCCCACTGTTGCAGTTTGTAGATGAAGTTCTGAGTGCCCTCGCCGAAAACCCAGCTAAGCCGCATCACTAATGAGGCATCATACATATCCAAAGCTATTCTTTCTCCTGATAGTTTGCTCTGTCCGTAAATACTGATTGGGTTTGTTGAGTCCAGCTCTGTATAAAGCCCATTTGTCTTTTCGCCATCGAAAACGTAATCTGTGCTGTAATGAATAATAAAGGAAGAATTTTGCCGGGCGGCGTTACAAAGATTGCGTACCCCTTTTTCGTTTACGTCAAAAGCTGTATCTTTTTCAGTTTCAGCGGTATCTACCTGATTATAAGCGGCGCAGTTGATAATTACAGAGGGTTTCTCTGCTGATATTAAATTGCTTACATCTTTTTCATTAGTTATGTCAATTTTATCTATATCGAAGCCTGAGTGTTTTATTCCGGTTTGTTCAAATTGCTTCTGGAATTCTTTACCGAGCTGACCTTTATTTCCAATTATTAAATATTTCATAATTTTGTTCTTTATAGATTTGTGGGCTCTGTAAAATTTCGCAGAGCCCACAATAATTTATCAAATATCATATATTTATTTCTCTGGTGTCAAAGACTCATCGGGTGCAGGCGGAGCAATTACTTTCTTCGAAGGATTCTTTTTCAATTCTTCGAGTAATATTTCGATTGCCTTATCCAAACTCGGATCAATTCCTTTTGCGACGAGATGAGGATCGTCCACTACTTTTATGTCTGGTGAAACTCCTTCGTTCTCGATTATCCATTCGCCTTCGGGATTCATTACTCTGAATGTAGGAATATTCAAAGCGCCGCCATCAACGAAAGATGGGTTACCAGAAATACCAATCAAGCCTCCCCAAGTTCTAGTGCCTATTAGCTGTCCAAGTCCTTTCTTTTTGAAATAATATGGGAAAGCATCGCCTCCAGAACTCGAATAACCATTTATCAGGCAGACTTTCGGACCGTCATTTGCATAAAGTGGTTCTGGTTGTGGTTCCAATCCTTTTCTTTTCCAGTAATTCAAAGTCTTGCGGTCGAGCAGTTCTATCATCATTGATGGGATAAAACCGCCGCCATTGTATCTGTCGTCATAGATGAAGGCTTCTTTGTTACGTGCTTGTGGGTAAAACCACTTGTACAGCTCGCGGTTTCCCTCGAATAATGTATTTGGCAGCCAAATATAACCAATTTTGCCATTAGATTTTTTATCTACATATTCCCTATTCTCTCTTATCCAGTCTAAGAAAAAGAGTTCGAGTTCGCTTTTTATAGTCTTAATCTTATATTCTTTGGCTCCTGATTCTGATGGCTTCGAATTGACTAATATCTTTACGTATTGCTCTGCTTTGTTTTCAAGGAATTTATATGGATTATCCTTAGTGGTAACTTCTTCGCCACAAATTTTTATCAGATAATCACCTTCGTTTACATCTATTCCCTGATCGGTAAGAGGAGAGCGAAATATCTCGTGCCAATTCTCACCCTGATAAATTTTTGATATTCTATAGTATTTATCTCCTGTATCTTCGAACTTGCAGCCGAGCAGTCCGTTGTCAATCCTATCAACTGATTGCTGATCGCCAGCGTTTACGTAGGTATGCCCTGCGTTAACTTCACCAATCATTTCTCCTATCAGGAAGTCGAGATCCTGGCGGCTATTCAGATATTCTAATAGCATATCATATTTGTGACCAATTTTTCCCCAGTCGTATCCGTGCATTCCCGGGTCATAGAACCAATCTCGCATCAATCGCCATGCGTCAGAGTAAATCTGTTCCCATTCGTCCAATGGAACTATTTTCTTAGTCATATCAGTTAAATCGAGTACACCAGAATCAAAATTCTGTTTTGGTTGATTGGCAACTATGGAATATTTATCGCGGGAGTTAGCTAAGATCGAACTCCCATTGGCAGATAATATGTATGTGCCAATAGCTGAAAGAACTTCTTCTTCTTTTTGCTCGCAAATGTTGAAGCTGTAAAGAGTCCCATCTCTTATATATAATACAGTTCCTTCGGAAGTCTGCAGATTGCGATAAGCTCCATTAGGTAAGGGCAATGAGGTCACTCTATTCTCGAAACCATCGGGTTCAATCCTTACTTTCAGTTCATCTTTTTTGTCTTCTTTTTTGTCTTTATCATTTTTATCGTCTTCATTATCTATTTGCACTTCGTCGCTTTTCGCTGGCAGGAATGGTTTTGCATCTTTAGTGAGTGCTGCAGCGTAAAGTTTTGCTGCATTGTCATATAAATAATCAAACTCATATTCGCTGAAGCTAAGATTAAAGTCCCTTAGTGAGAAGAATACAATATATTGCCCATCTTTTGTGAATACAGGCTCGTGATTATTTGACATTCCTGAACCGAGCTGATGTACTTTCTTATCATCCAAAGAATACACATAGATCTGATTTTGGTAATTACTCGCTGGCTTTGAATAGAGTATCCAGCGGCTATCAGGGGACCAGCTATATGTTTCAAAATCACCATATTTGACGGAATCAATAGTGTAAAGTTTCTCTGTTTCTACATCAAGATAATTCAGTGTTTGCTCCTTGTCGGCAAAGAGAAGTTTTTTGCTATCAGGTGACCATGAGGGAGGGAATAGCCATGTTTTAATAAATGGGCTTACCTTCTTTGGTTCATCGTCTCCTTTAGTAGGCATTAAAAATATATTATATTCGCCAATTACATCACTGTAATATGCAATCCATTTTCCGTCTGGAGAATATGTCGGATAAATTTCTCTGTCTTTTGTTGAATTAGTGAGGTTTCTTATCTGGCCATGTTTAGCAGGAACAGAGAATATATCGCCGCGTGCATCGAAGAGTACTCTATTGCCACAGGGGGATATATCGAAAGATTGAATATTTTTTTTCACATTTTTGAAATAAGGCATAGTGCTTGCAGCATCATCTTGTATCAATATTTGTATCTGTTCATATTTTCTGCTGTTTACATCCAGCACGAAGAGCATTCCTCCATTCTGATAGATTATTTTGTCATCGGGGCCGCTGCTGGGCCAAAGTACGTCGTATTCAGCGTGCATGGTTATTTTCTCTTCCCGTTTGGTTCTCATGTCGTAAGACCAGATATTCAGGTAGTATTCGCGGTCGGAAGTGTAATATAATTTATTACCGATCCACATAGGCATATTATCTGTCATCTCATCTGTGGTGATCTGGTAAGAATCGTTTTTTTCGAGGTCATATACCCACACATCCTGAGCACGACCACCGCGGTGGCGTTTCCATGTTCGCCACTCTCTGTCAATAGGTGTAAAAACAAGGGATTTTCCATCGGGAGATAGTTCGCCTGTGCCACCATGCGGCGGTGGCAGCTCTTTTTCTAAACCGCCATCAATGCTGATAGTATAGTATTTACTCATTCTGCCACCCCATGGAGTTCTGTTTGCGAGAAACAATACATTTTTACTGTCAGGGGTCCAGCCAAGTATCTGATAGTCATAACCACCGCGTGGTGGCATATTTCCGACGGGATTGTAATATGTAAGCTGTTTTGGAGTGCCACCTTCTGCCGGCATGATATAAACTTGTCTGTTGCCTGTATATTCTGCCGAGAAAGCGATCCATCTGCCATCGGGAGAGATCTTCGGGAAAAGTTCTTCACCTTTGAATGTAGTGATCTGGCGTGCTGTGCCGCCTTCTGAAGTAACAGTATAAATGTCGCCAGCATATACAAATACTATCTGATTGTAATGAATGTCAGGAAATCTGAGCAGTTTAGTTTCAGTTTTTGGTTTTTGTGCAAACGCCGTTGAGAATATTATTACGAATAATAATGCAATAGAATAAAATTTCTTCATGATTAAAAAATTAAGTTAATTGAACATAAATTAGTTAATATTTTCTAAAAAGTCGAACCACGTCTTATAAAATTTTAAATTATTTTGAAGTCCTTTGTTGGAATGTCCCTGTCCTTCAAATATGACAAATTTTACGTCTTTGCCGTATTTTTTTAAGCTATCAGCAAACCGCTGGCTGCCTTCTATTGGCACTCGGCTGTCGTTCTCACCGTGAGTAAGAAGTAATTTCCCTTTCATCTTATCTGCGTGGTATATAGGAGAGCGGTCATTTAATTTGTCGGCTTCTGTTGCCGGGTCGCCTGATTCGAGTATTACCCAATCGGGGATGTTGCAGAATTCATAGAAAGAAATAATATCAGAAAATCCAGCATGGCTCATACCAAATCCCCAGTCAAAGTTAGCTTTGTTGCCGTTGATTTCGCCAGGGAATGTAAGCAAGCGCATTACGGCATATCCACCGTGGCTGCCACCAAAGACACCGATTCTCTGGGGAGGAATACCAAGTTTTTCAGATATATATTTGCCAGCATAAATTATATCAATTATCTCGTTGCCGCCGAGATCTTTGTCGTTCAGTGCTTCGAAATCCTTGCCAAAGCCCGAGCTGCCTCGAGGCGATGGGCTGAAGATATAGATACCTGCTTCTGCCATTATGTGGCTGCGGCTTAAGAAATAATTCCCACCACCATAAAATGAGTGTATCAGGGCAATTTGTTCATCTTTGGGTAAAGGGTTTACAGGCGAGAAGAGATAGCCATGAAGCATTCTTGTTTTTCCGGTTTTCTCGTCAATATCGAATGTTGGGTATTCAATCTTCTCTACTTTTGCATGGACTATTTTGTTTAATAGATCCTTAGGGGTTTGTAAGATATCCTTATTATTAAATTTGTTGTTTTCTATCGTGATCTGAGTCATTTTGAAAGGAGTAGTATTATCGGTTCCGCTCACTTTTATTGTGTTTTCATGGGCATCTAATATACTATAGTTCAGATCAACGTCTATCTCAATTACCGGATCTGTTTTGTTTGGGTCGAAAAGAAACATTTTGTTCATTATTGGAGTATTAAGCAAAGAGAATATGTACTTTTTCCCGTCAACTTCTACTATTTTAGTGCCATCCAAATCGTTTTCGAATTTTGTGAGTTGTCTGCTTTTATTTGTGAGCATATCATAGATATATATATTATTATAACCATCTTCATTAGAGATATATACAAATTCATTATCATTGAGCCATTCGGTAACAATTCCAAGTGATTTCCTTTCTTTGGTTGAATCTGTCAGCAAAGACATAGTTTTCTTTTCGAGATCAATATAAACAATATTTGAGTATTTGCGGTAAGCATTCTTATTAGCAATGATGGCAAAACCGCTGCCGTCGGGCTTCCAACTTGGGCTGCACCATGAGAATCGTAATTCTGGTATATCCTGTAATATCTTTTCTGAGCTGCCATTTTCGGGGTCAACTATTCTAATCTCGCCGAGACGATTTTCAGATACACCAAGGCGTACTATCTGAGCTATTTTGATCATATCCGGATCGAAGTTCATACCGAAAGAGTATTCAACATCTGTGAGCTTTTCAATTTTTTGTGATTTTAGATCGAGTTTGAAAATATTAATAACTTCGTCGTTTCGCTCATCTCCGAGCCAGTATAAACAATTATCATTTTCGCGATAGCGGAAACCCATGGCGTTGCGTTTTGAAAAATCTTCGTCAATTACTTTCGTGCCGTTTTCTAAAGATATATTATCAGTTAGTTCCGTTACCATTAGAGTATTCGCTGAATCAGTATTATGATAGTAATAGAGCTTGCCTGCTTCTATCATAGGATTAAACCCGCTGTAAGGAAATCCTTTAAAATAAGGTTCGAGGTCAATCTGTCTGCCCTTAAATTCAACGATTGTATCGTTACCTGGCTTGTGCTGTTTTTGAGTTTCAGTGCAAGAAATCATTGAGAAAATTAGAATTATTGAAAAAAATGCTATTTGAATCTGTCTGTTCATGTTTACTAACCTCATATTTTATAAATATTTGTACGCTATTATCAATTTTGGCATAAAAAATGATAAACTACTTTGGATACACGATGTTAAATATACAAAAAAAAATTATATGTATATAAACGAAGTTACGTATAAAAATGATAGAAGTTGCGAAGCGAGACCAAAAAATCTTGAAACAAATAAATTTGGTTCAAATAAATTTGGTTCAAATAAATTTGGTTCAAATAAATTTGGTTCAAATAAATT
>CAYQTZ010000001.1:0-7430 GCA_964420565.1 uncultured Hyphomicrobiales bacterium | reverse complement strand
TGATTTCAATGAATTTCTTAGTATCAAGATAGAATCTTCTTTCCTAATGAAGGTTAAGGGCAATTCGATGCAAAATGCAGGCATCTATTCCGGAGATATGGTGATAGCAGATAAATCAATAAAACCTAAAAGCGGCGATATTGTTATTGCTGAGATCAATAATAAGCTGACTATTAAACGTCTGCTCATATCCGATAAGAAATTGATACTGAAGCCGGAGAATGAATTTTACAATGATATTATTGTTTCCGAATCAGATATTTTTTTTATCTGGGGGGTTGTAACTCAGAATATCAAAGGCATTTGATAAGTGGTATAGGAATTTATAAAATGAATAAATGATCTCTCAAAACAAAATTGAGAGATTTATTGAAAATGTAATGTCATTTCAACTCTGATTTGTACTATCAGGGAAGTTTTTGAACAATTAGGGATGATCGCTCTGCTGTATTGACCTGTCACTTATATTTGATTTGGCACTACATTAACTAAATTAATATTATTTGATAGCATCTGCCCATGATTCGTGTGAGTATATTATCTTCCAACCAGATTGTTCTTTCTGCCAGAGCAATGTAAAGAAATGCTTTGAATTTACTTTTATGTCATTTTCAAGAATAAACTCCGTATTATTTTCGCAGGTCAGTATAGCTTTGTCCGGGCTGAGAGCATTTATGTTCAATTTAACAACTGTGAGTTCCTGGCTTTTGCGTTGGGAAAAATAATTTGTAATTGCATCAACCCATGCTTCCTTTTTCTGAAAAAATGCTACGCCTGCTATGGCTGAAATGAAATTATCATCACTATAGAATTGAGACCACTTAGCTATGTCTTTTTCATTGATAATACCCACCAAATTTTTGAATTGATCTTTGACTTCGCTTACTATAGCTTCTTTTTGCTTGTCGCCAAAAACTTCCTGCTTTGGCTCTTCTTGATTACAGCCAATTACTGTAAGAACGAGAATAAAAGGTAAAAGAACTAAAATCTTCATGTTGTAAACTTTAGATATCCAAAAATATATAGTTAAAGACCATTGCAAAACCAAAGAAAATCCCCCTATGTCCCCCTTTTAAAAAAGGGGGATGCTCCCGCATTTGATTACATATCAACGGCTTACTCCCTCCCTTATTTGTAAGGGAGGGTAGGGATCAGTTATTGGATTTTTCAATGGTCTTAATTAATAATCTAAAATTATTCAAAATTCTTGAAATGAGAAAGTAATTTTAAAAAATTCGTCATAAACGATTGAATAAATGATAAAAATTCCACTTCGTTAATCATTTTAATTAAATTTGGGAGCTTTGATATAAAGATAAAAAATATATTATTTTCCTGATGCTAAATACCACTGATGATACTTAGAGATTCCAGAAATACTTCTATTTTTTATCCCTCTCTAACCATTTCTCAATCTTTTGGATAGTGGCTTCTATGGCTTCGTTCATGTTGTAGTATTTGTATTCAGCGAGCCGTCCCGTGAAAATATATTCTCTGGTGTTTTCTAATCTTGATGTTTCTTTCAGATATTTATCCCTTACTTCAAAATTCTCTTTATTAGGGACTATATAAAAAGGCATACCTTTATCAAGAGGGCGCTCATAACTGACCGTAGTTCTGGGCGAAACAGTATTCATAAGCTTTTTGTATTCTGTGATACGTACCCAGTCGTACTCATTGGGATAATTGACTACAGCGGCTGGTTGGAAAGATTCTTGATCATAAGTCTTGATCTCAATATCCAAAGAGCGATACTGAAGCTCGCCATATTTATACCTAAAGAATTTATCGAGTTCGCCCGTATAGACTGTTAGGGGAGCAAAGATATCATCTTTTGCATCAAAATAATCGCAGCCTGAAAGGATGTGTATATTTTCTTGATCGAGCATATTTTCGACCATACTTGTATAGCCAATTTTGGGGATTCCCTGATATTTATCAGTGAAATATCTGTCGTCGCTATTCTGGCGAACAGGTATCCTACCCGCCAGTTCTGGTGATAGCTCTTCCGGTTCGCAGTTCCATTGCTTTCTGGTATAATTTTCGTAGAAAGCTTGATATAGCGTATCCCCAACCTGCGATACAACTGCATCGCGGAAATTTTGATGGGGATAATTGAAGCGAGATCTGTCCACTTCTTTCTGTAAAAATGCTTCTACTTCGCTATTATTCAATTCCACACCAAAGAATTTATTGAGAGTATCTCTGTTAATAGGGAAATTTATGAAATTGCCATTTGCATAGCTTAGCACTTTATGCTGATAATGATGAAAGTCTGTGAATTGATTCACGAAATCCCATGTTTTTCGGGAATTGCAGTGGAAAATATGAGGTCCATATTTATGGATGTATATATTCTCTTTGTTTTTATAATCATAGCAATGCCCGGCGATGTGCTTTTTTTGTTCTATTACTAAGCATTTTCTACCAGCATTTGCGAGAAGATTTGCGGCTGTGGCTCCGGATAAACCAGCACCAACTATTAAAGCATCATATTTCATTATGTTCCCAATATTACTTGATACTGATAATCCTGACGTAAATATCTAAAAAATATTAAAAGTCAATTTCAGGATCGGTCTGATTCCTGACTAAGTCCTCAAACGTCTCCCTTTGAGATATTAGATAGTCTTTATCATTATATACGAGAACCTCAGCCGGTTTATAACGTGAATTATAATTTGATGACATAGCGAAGCAATAAGCCCCGGCATTGTGAAATCGCAGAATGTCATTCTTTCGGACTTCGCTGATAATACGATCAACACCGAAAGTATCCGTCTCGCATAAATAGCCGACTACAGTGTATAATTTTCGCTCCCCGTCTGGATTGCTAATATTTTCAATCTCGTGGTAGGCATCATAGAGCATTGGTCTGATCAGATGATTGAAACCAGAATCAAGCCCGAGAAAAGTGCAGGATGTGGTTTGTTTGATCACATTGACTTTAGCGAGGAAGGCACCTGCCTGGCTTACGAGATATTTCCCCGGCTCAAATCTTAATTCAAGCTCTTTCCCGGTTTCCGAACAAAATTCATTGAACTTATCGCTGAATAATTTGCCGAACTTTTCTATATCTGTTTCCATGCCATCCTTTTTATACTTCACTTTAAAGCCACTACCGAAGTCGAGATATTTCAGGTCATCCATTTCTTCGGCAATTGCAAATATCAATTCGGAAGCACGGATGAAAATCTCCGGGTCGAGAATATCAGAGCCGGTATGGACATGGATGCCCTCCACGGGAATATCATAATTGCGGATCAATCTCTTTGCCAGTGGCATCTGATGAATGGATATGCCAAACTTAGAATCAATATGCCCGACGGAGATATTTTTATTCCCACCAGCCATCAGATGTGGATTAACACGTATGCAGATTGGCTCTGCGGGATGGTTTACGCCAAAATATTCGAGTATCTGCAAGTTGTCAATATTCATCTTCACGTTGAGTTCGAGGGCTTTCTCATATTCTTTTTCAGAAATAGAATTTGGCGTGAAGATAATATCCTCCGGCGAAAATCCTGCACGCAGACCAAGCTGCACTTCCTGAATGGAAACGCAGTCCAGACCTGCACCGATAGATTTCAAAAGTTTAAGTATGCTGATATTACTTAATGCTTTTACAGCATAATGCACTTTGAGTTTCGGCACAGAGAAACTGGCGATGAATCTATTATAATTATCAATGATCTGTTGGGAGTCATAAGCATACAGCGGTGTGCCATACTTTTCTGCCAATTTTATATAATTCATACTATATTATAAATAAGTTAAACAAATTTTGTAAAAATAGAATAAAATTGGCTATTGATCAAAATTAATTTAAGATTATTGTAAAAGTAAGAACTGCTGACTATAGTGAAACTAAAACTTCGTAAAAAATTGGATGTTATATAATAAGACCATTGCAAAACAAAAGAAAATCCCCCTATGTCCCCCTTTTAAAAAAGGGGGATATCCTCACATTTGATTACATATCAATTGCTTACTCCCTCCCTTATCGTCAGATCCCGACCTGTCGGGACTCGTAAGGGGGTCAGGGTGGGATCAGTTTTAGGACTTTTGCAATGGTTTTATAATGGTAAACACCCTCTCGGTGCGGATATTTTTTTGGTTTTACAATTACATAATTTCATCATGTAACCTTTTTGTCTTATATTCACACCTACTGTATAAAGAAAGCAATAAATATGTGTAAATGAAAGAAGAAGAAAAGAAAGATAGATTTACTGAACTCATAAAACCGCTGATGCCAAAGCTGGAAAGATATGCTATGTCAGTGGCTTATTCGAGAGAGCAGGCAAAGGACATAGCCGCCGAGACTTTACTTATTGCTTTCGAGAGATTCGATACTTTGAAAGATGAAAAGGCATTGCTCAGCTTTCTGTTCACTATTGCAAGCAGAGTAAGGATAGAGATCATCAGCAAGGATAAAAGAACTGAAAAGCTGCCAGAGAATATCGCTGAGATATATCAGAGTAATGAGGCATCGCCTGAGACACTTACAGATGTAAGTCTGCTCTACGAGGCAATTGCGAAATTGGACAGCAAAATGAGCGAAGCAATTATATTATTTGAAATAGTTGGTTTGAAAATAAAGGAAATAGCCAATGTCCAGAACTGCTCCGTAGCTGCTGTAAAATTGCGGCTTTTTAGGGGGAGGAGGAAGCTGGGGGAGATGTTGGGAGTTTGAATTTTTATAAACACCCCCTACGCCTCCTCTTTTAAGAGACTGTGTGGTGGGATAATGATAATGGGGATATAGAGAAAGAAAACCCCACCCCAGCCCTCCCCAGAGGGGAGGGAGTAAGAAATAGGAACAAACTATTCATCCGATGACTACCAGTCATCGGATGAATTAACTAGAATAGAGATAAATACTATGAATAAAAAATTAAATACATACTTCGACAAAGCCCGAAAAATTCAGGGCAAACCCCTTATAGACCAAGCCGAAATCCGGAATCGGCTCGGTAATAAGAGCATATTCGCTGATAAAATAATTTTTCCAAAAATCAAAGGGGTAACCAAAATGACTATTATCGGATCATCACTGACTGTATTTGTTGTTGCATTTTTCCTGTTGTTCAATCCACTGCATAATGAGAAAAATCTTGCAAACTCTGACAAAAAAATCATTACGAAAGAACATACTTACGACGTTGACGAAAAACTTTCGAAAGAGCAATCTGAAAGAACTGTACTGCTCGACGACACAGATGACATCAATAAAGATCAAATACCCATTCTCAGATTGACTGAGGAGGAGCTTAAGAAGTTAGATATTTATTTGAGCGATGAGGGGATAAAGTTTACAGTAGAAAGCAAATTCGAAGAACACAAATATTCTGACTTTGATGTCAAAGATTTGAAGGATAAGGGCTATCCCGAATCTATGGAAAATCCAATAATAAAAATAAAAAGATATACAAAGGATTATCAGATTGAATGGGAATTATTGCCCTATAACGGTTGGGATTTGAATAGATCTACAAGATATATGCCTATTGGACAAGATTATCTTTGGAGATCTTATGACGGTAAATTTGGTTCTTTTCGAAAAGATTTTCAGCAAAATCCTTTGATCGAACCTCAATCGTGGAGATTTGTTTTGACAAGTATTAGAAATATAACCAAAGTGTATTCTTCAAATATTCTTGATATTGGAACAAGCAAGATTGAAGGATTTGATATTGCAAAATCTGAATATTTTGATGTATCATATATTAATGACCAATACAACACAATCATTAACAGTTTTATTCCTGTTTATATTTTCAACAAAATAAAAACAGGCAACGAACACCACATTCTCTGGTTTGCTCCTACAGAGGAACTGATAGAAAGACTTCCCGAAAGATATCAGGATATGATACTCAACAGATATGACCTTATAGAAGATAATTACATTGTTCCAGATGATGTTAAACTCGCCTTCGAGAAAAAATGGAAAAAAGATAAAGAGCAAAAAGATGATGAGCTTGATTTTGTACCGAAAAGAATTGCAGGGATAGAAAAGCTGGAACTCACATGGGACGAACTAAAAAAAATCGGTATAAGAATAGAGGATGGCAAATTGGTTTCCAACGGACAGGAATGGTATTTCACAAAGAATAAAGAACGGGGCTATCTGAAAATTCTTCGTGAAAAGAAATATCCAACGAATATTGACTCAGGTATTTTCAGAATAAAATCAATGATAGACACTATTTCATTTGAATTGTCTCATGAGAAGCCACTTAAATATGAAAACTGGGATATGAAAAATGGAGCGGAGATATTCCCCGTTGCTATAACAATCCTTCATAATAATATGGGATATACCGACGAAAATGGACAGGTTTCTAAATTTGTCAGATCAACAGAATACGTTGAAGATAAAAACCCATTGCTTGATAAATATGCAGACACCGATGATCTTCTCTATAATGGAAATCATGGTTTTCAATCTAAGCTGAAACTGCTGATACCAGTGAATATCAAATTTGGCGAACATATTGTAAAAGATTCCAGCAAATACAAGAATGCCACGATCAACTACTGGTTCTTTGCAACGGAGGAATTCGTGGAGCTGCTGCCGGATAGATATAGAATTCCAATTATGAAAGAGCTTAAAATGATCTCTAACGTGGAAGAAGGCAGTATGTCCTACGAAGATGCATGCAGTGCACTCAAAGGCGAATCCTATTTCGGGCTTTGTACTATGGAATCAGAGAATATCAAGAATCTAAAGATTTATCCGAATCCGTCTTTTGATGGTGAGTTCAATCTTAAATTTGATTTGCTTAAAACCTGCAAACTAAGTTTTGATGTATATTCAACAGATGGCGAGAAAATCGCGAATATTGATGGGATGCTGCATCATGAAATGAACGATCTGGTCTTGGTATTAGAATTAGGAGATAGCATTTCCAATGGTGTATATTTGCTGAGTATTTCAACAGATATTGGCGATATGATTACAACCAAGATAATAATTGAGAGGTGATTTTTTGTTCTATAAACGGGTCGCAGCTACGCTGCTAAGCTACGGTGTAGCGTCCCATTTATAGTATGAAATTCAATTTCTTCTGATAATTTGATTCCCAAATCGGAATTTGGGAATCAGAAAAAAAAAGGAATTTGGGAATCAGAGAAACAGGTCGCTGCTACGTTGGTAAGCTACGTAAGAGCGACTTGTTTGTAGAATTATAATCATCTTATTCAGATAATTCGATTCATAAATCAAGACCATTGCAAAAAAGACTGTGTGATGGGGTATAAATATTGTGAAAAATTGCAATAAAAACGATCCCACCCCGACCCTCCCTTACGAGTAAGGGAGGGAGTAAACCTATGCCATAGATATACTTGGGGCTTTCCCCCTTACTTGTAAGGGGGAACACAAGGGGGATCAATTCTTGAGTTTTCAGGGGCTATCACACAGT